>NZ_BSRG01000021.1 GCF_040363165.1 Thermus sp. LT1-2-5
GGGAGGTGGGCAGAACGGAAACTAAAGGGGTTCTCGGAGGTGAAGGAGGTGCTGGAGAAGATGCTTCAGGAGCGGTATGCCCCCCGTACACAGACTCTTACACATAACTCTTGACACGACCGGTCAGGGTGGTGCTGCCCGCGTCCAGAATCAGGGTGTCGCCCTCCTCAATGGGCTCCAGGGCAGCCTTGGCGATGGCCTGCTTCTCGGCCTGCTGGAGGCGAATCTTCTCCCGGAAGGAGGGGTTGAAGAGGGTCTTGTGGGTGTAGGTGGCCCCGCCGTGGGTGCGGTGCAGCAGGCCGCGGGCCTCGAGCTCGCTCAGGTCCTTGCGGATGGTCACCTGGCTCACCCCAAAGGTGGCCGACAGCTCCTCAACCAGCACCGACCCCTTCTGCTCCAGTAGCGCAATAATCTTGCTGCGCCGTTCCTCGCTCCGCACCGCCCGCCTCCCCCACCAACATACCCCGAAAACTCAGCCTTCCCCACCGCCCACGGGCAGCCGGAGGGGGCGGCCCGCCCAGTCCTGGCGCATCCAGGCCCAAGCCGGGTCGTCCACCGGGGGGGTGGCGCGGGCCTCCTCCACCGCCTCCCCGGCCATGTAGTTGAGGTAGTAAACGTTGGAGCCGGGCGGGGCGGCCACCGGGTAGTAGCCCCGGGGCACCAGGATCAGGTCGCCGTCTTGGGCCAGCAAAAGCTCGTCCAGGCCGTCCTCGGGGCTGTATTGCGGTGGATGGCGAAGCCGTGGGCGGGTTGGATCTTGTAGTAGTAGGTCTCCTCAATGTACAGCGAGCCCATCCGCCCGTCGTGGCGGTGGGGCGGCCAGCCCGACCAGTACCCTGAGGGGATGTAGACCTCGTAGAGGACAAGCCGCTCGGCGGGGAGGTAGGGGCCCAGGATGTGGGTCACCTGGCGCAGGGCGTTGGCCCCTCTGCGCATCTCCACCCGCATCTCCTCTGGCCGGAAGAGGCGCAAAGGGTAGCGCCCCTCGGCCGGGGCCCCGCCCAGGGCCAGTTCGGCCTGGCCCAAAGCCCGGATGCGGTAGGCGCTGCCCGGGGGCAGGTAGAGCAGGCTGGGCGGCCCGCTGAAGACGTCCCGGCGGGATAGCTCAAAGGCCTGGCCCTCCACCTCCACCCGTACCCGGCCCGAGAGGGGTACCAGGGCCAGCTCGAGCCCCCCGCTCCCCCCCTCCTCCACCTCGCCGGGCCCCAGGGCCAGCACCCAGAAGGAGAGGTAGCGCCAGTCGCCCTGGGGCCGCACCTCCACCCGCATCCGGCCCGGCCGGGGATTGAGCTGGTTCATACCACCTCCTGCAGGAGCACCACCCGGCCCTCCTTCAGGCTTCGGGTGGCGGCCAGGGCCACCCGCAGGACCTCCAGGGCGTCCAGGGGCCCAGGGCTGGGGGGGTGGCCCTCCCGCAGGGCCTGGAAGAAGACCGTAAGCTCCAGCCGGTAGGCCTCCTTGAAGCGGTCCATGAAGAAGTGGTAGTGGTCGGCCTGCACCCCCTGACCGTAGCGCCACAGGGGGGTCTTGGGGGTGGCGTCCATTACCAGCTTGCCTTTGGCCCCAAAGACCTCGGTGCGCACGTCGTAGCCGTAGACCGCCCGCTGGAGTTCTGAATCACCCCCAGCGCGCCGTTGGCGAAGCGCAGGCTCAGGTTGGTGGTGTCCACATCGCCCATCTCGCCAATCCGGGGATCCACCCGCACCGCCCCCCAGGCGTGCACTGCCTCCACCTCGCCCACCAGGTAGCGGGCGCAGTCAATGTCGTGGATGGCCTGGTCCACGAAGATGCCCCCCGAGGTCTTGAGGTAGTCCAACGGGGCCGGGGCCGGGTCGCGCATCACCGCGATGAACTGCTCCACCGGGCCAATCTCCCCGGCCTCAATCCGGCGCTTGGCCTCCAGATAGGCCGGGTCGTAGCGGCGCTGGAAGCCCACCTGGCAGGGCACCCCCGCGCGCTCCACCGCCGCCACCACCTGCCGCCCGGCCTCCAGGCTCTCGGCGATGGGCTTCTCCACAAAGATGGCCTTGCCCGCCCCCGCCGCGGCCTCCACCACCTCGGCGTGGGTGGGGTAGGGGTGGTGATGACCACCGCGTCTATCTCGGGCCGGAAGGCGTCCTCGAGGTGGGTGCTGGGCTCGGCCCCAAGCTCGGCGGCCACCCGCTCGGCGTTCTGGGCCAGAGTGTCCACCACCCGCACCACCCGGCACTCGGATAGGCCCGCGAGCACTCGGGCGTGGGCGTGGCCCATCCGGCCGGCCCCAATCATGGCAATCTGCAGGGGTCTCATGGGTCTTCAGTTGGGTTTGTGCAGGTCCTCGGCCACCCGCTGCTCCACCTGGGCCGCGGCGCTGGGGTCTTTTTTGGCGATGAGCTCGAGCTCCACCGACAAGGCTTCCAGCTCCTCCCCCCGGCCATCATCTGCAAAAGCTGTTCGCGGGTGACCTCAGCCTTCTTGAAGGTGCCGTAGCTTCGGCCCCGGTTGAGCACGGTGAAGGTGTCCCCCACCGCCCAGGCGTGGTGGACGTTGTGGGTGATGAAGATCACCCCCAGGCCGCGGGCTTTAGCCTGAACGATGTACTTGAGCACCACAGCAGCTTCCTTCACCCCCAGGGCCGAGGTGGGCTCGTCCAGGATGAGCACCTTGGCCCCGAAGTAGACCGCCCGGGCGATGGCCACCGACTGCCGCTCGCCCCCCGACAAGGTGCCCACCGGCTGGTCGGGGTCGCGGATGTCAATGCCGATTTTGCGCAGCTCCTCCCGCGCCACCCGCGCCGCGAAAGCCGCGTCGTAGAGGGTGAGGGGCCCCCAGCGCCGCTTGGGCTCCCGGCCCAGGAAGAAGTTGCGGCTGATGCTCATCAGGGGCAGCATGGCCAGGTCTTGGTAGACGGTGGCGATGCCCCTGTCCAGGGCGTCGCGGGGTGAGCGAAAGACCACCGGCTTCCCCTCCATCAGAATCTGGCCTTCCGAAGGGGTATGCACCCCTGAGAGGGCCTTGATGAGGGTGCTCTTGCCCGCCCCGTTATCCCCCAGAAGGCAGTACACCTCGCCCGCGTAAACCTTCATATCAATGTCCTTGAGGGCCACCACCGGCCCGAAGTACTTGCTCACCTTGCGCAGCTCAATCAAGGGGGTCATGCTCACCTCCGCACCTGCAAGAAGAGCCGGCGCAGGTAGTTGTTCAGGATTACCGCGCCCAGAATCATCCCTCCCACCATCACCTTGAACCAGTCCAGGTCAATGTTGGTGGGGCTTGCCTTGCAAACTCCACCCCGAGTCATCCATCCTAGAGCCCCAGGCAAGCGCGGCTTTCCCCGACGAGAACCAAGCCCCAAGGAGGTCCTCACCCACCGCCTTCCCCTGGCCCAGGAGGTGGAGGCTCACCTCCCGCCCCAAGACCCTGACCCCCCTTTTACCTCATGGACACCACCGGCCTGAGCTACCGGAGCAAGGACCCAATTCTGCGGTACCGCCGGGGGGCGGAGGCGCAGCGGGCGCGGGAGCATAGCCGGCTCTTCGCCCTGGTGCGGTGGGAGCGGGGGAGGAAGCTCCTCTGGCCCTTTGGGGGGAGTGTGGGGGCGGGGTACGCGCCGGACCCTGTCCTGGGGGCTTGGGCCTTGGGGAGGTTTCGTCCCCGTGGGGGAAGGTTGCTGGCGGACGCGGGGTTTGACGGGCGGGAGGTGTGGGAAAGGGTGGCGGAGCTGGGGCTTAGTCCCCAGATCCGGTTGCGGGGCGGGGGCGAGGTGCGGGAGGGGTTGCGGGCCTGGGGGCGGGAGGTGTGGGACCCTGGGGTGTACCGATTTCGTGGGGTGGTGGGGGGGGTGTTTGGGGGGATGAAGACGCGGCTTGGGGGTGGGTATCTCCTTGAGCGCACGCCCAAGACGGCGAGGGCGCGCGCGCTCTTGGAGCTTGCGGTCTATGCGCTGAGGGTTCTCCTTTCCCTTCTCCCTCCCCCGCCGGGGTACAAGGCGATTTACTAGGCAAGTTTACTAGGCAAGCCCAAGGGAGCACACCCCTTGCGGTCGGTCCAGGCCTGCGTCCCCAAGTCCACTCCGAGAGCCTTTGCCCCCTTCACACCTTCCTTCCCGTCAGTCCCTCTTCCCTTGCCAGCCTGGCCTGCGCTCCCTCCGCCGCCCAAAAGGTCAGTTCCCCTGGACTGAGCCCGCCTTCTCGGGCTACCCCCAGGGCAGTCGCCAGGTGCACGGCGACTTAGGCCCGAAGCGTGTGGCGGAAGGGAAGCAGATTGGCCTCGAGGAGGACGGCCGACTTTGCGACAGCCTGGCAGTACTGCAGAGGGCAGCCTCCTCCTGGAGGAGGAGCGAAGAATTTCCGCTTCTCACCTCGTCAAGGGCGTAGGCGTGTTACGCTAAGCGTGTATGCGCCTCACCGTCCATCTACCCGAGGACCTAGGCCGCCTCCTGCGGGAAGCCGCCGCCAACGAGGGCAAGTCCCTCAGCGCCCTCACCGCAGAGGCCCTCGCCTTCTACCTGCGGGACCGCCGGCGCACCGCCTTGGGGCGGAAGGTGTTGGAGCGGGCCGGACGGGTTTCCCTCACCGAGGAAGTCCACCGCCTCCTGGAGGAGGGGCGGCGTGACCGCCCTTGATACAGGGTTCTTCCTGCGCCTCCTCGAGGGCCACCCCGTGGCGGTGCGGGTGTGAACTGAGCTGGTGGAGGGAGCGGAAGGCGTGGCCTCGGGTCTAAGTCTGATAGAGCTCCTCCGCCTTGCCCTCAAAGGGGCCCTTCCCAAAAAGGACGTCAACCTCCTCTTGCAGGCCATCCCGGCGGTGTGCCGGGTGGTCTGGCCCGACGGGCGGATCGGGGAGCGGGCGGCCCGCCTCTCCCATGGCCTCTCCCTACCCTTGGTGGACGCCCTGATCCTGGCCACGGCCCTGGAGGCGGGAGCCCGGGTGCTCTACACCACGGACGCCCACCTCGAGGCCTATCAGGGCCGACTCCGAGTGGCGCGCCTCTAGCTTCGGGAAGGCCAAGGAAGAAGCTCCCCCAGCCTTAGGGCCACCTCCCCCACCCACTTCCAGCCCCCCGACCTCCACCAGAAATGCGGATGACGGCCAGGGGTGTGGCGGCCTTGGGAACCCCCCTCCGCTTTGCGCTTTCCGCCAGAGCCAGCAGGTATGCTTCTCGCCCATCCACCTCCACCACCCCGGCCGGGATAGTCTCCCATTCCAGGGCGAGGGCGGCCCGGTAGCGCAGCCCGCCGACCACAATCTCATACTTCTCATCCCCCTTGGAGCGCACCAGGATGGGATGGATAAGGCCATACTGCCGCATGGAACGCACCAGATCAGGGATGCTTTCCGCGTCTTCCTGAGGACGAGCCTGCTACGTTTTCGGCACAATAGAGGAAAGCGGAAGATCCAAAGCTTCTCTCTTCACGCCACTACCATAGAAGCTACGAGCAAAGCCAGAAAAAATGGCCTAGGTCTTGTTGTTAAGCCGGTAACTGGACTTATGCAGAACATGCGACGCTTAGATAAGCGAAGCTCCCTCTAGAACGATAAGATAATCGCCCTCTGGAGAAAACGGGATTGGGGCCTCGAGGCCTCACGGCAAAGGAAGTCCCCCTTCTATAGCGGCAGTCCTATCCCCACGCCTGGTCAGAACTTAGTAGGAAGGGTCGGAGCCCGGCGTCTAAGCAAATCTTGGGCAAGGTCTTGGCTTTAAAGGAAGACACGGAAGGCTAGCCTTTAAAAAAGATGCTCTACCCAGAGGGACTTCCGGTACAGAGCGGGGATGTCCCCAGTATTCGGGTCTGAAGGCCGACTATTTGCTTGAACCTCGCCTCTACCCTCTGGAGCCTTTTCGGTAAACCCGACCACTTGGGGAGTGCGTTTGCAGTATTGCGCGACTTAATCCTCGCATCCACCCCAAACTTGCGCCTCGCTATAAGGCTCTACCAAATCTCATGGTCCCTCTCGCGCTGACGAACACAAAAGCACCGGGCCTCCCCCCAAAGCCGCTTGACCCGTGGGGCCTAGTCCGCCATCAGGGGCAGGCCACGGCCCGGTTAGCCTCGATATGAAGCTCCGTGGGAAGCTCAACCCTCACACCGTTCACCTCCAGAAGCTCGGGGACCATCCCCGCCAGCTTGGCCCACGGCTCCTCCAAGGTCCCCCCCTCTGTGGCAAGCCCCGGCACCTCCGGGCTTTTCGCCACGTACACCCCAGCCTCCTCGTCCCAGAAAGCCTGCGCCCTGAGGATGCGTCTACCTGTAGGATTCTGCCTTCCTCGTCCTAGGAGGGGTGCCATGCCCCCAGTCCAGTGCCCACCCTCAGCAATCCTGGCTCTCCTGCGAAGCCCCCACCTGTAAGCTCCCCTAAAGCCCTTCGGTGGATGGCCCGCGAGGAAAAGGCGAAGGCCCTGGACAGGACTGGTGAGGAAGCAGGACCCCAGACCCCGGCTCCTGGTGGTACTGAACCTGGCCACCTTTGATCAGCCCCATAGAGGCTATCTTGAAAATGGGTCTACCTCCCCTCCTGGCTCAAGAAAGCCTTCCGCCCCTGGGCGGTGGCCGACGCTGCCTTCGGCACCCTTCGGGGCGCAATCGGGGCTTTGCCTTTCCCGCCTACGTCACCAGGGAAGCCAGGTGTACTCCCGGGGGTTGAACCTTCCCGTCTTCACGTCGTAGTACCGGATCCCACTTGCGGGAAGGACAGTAAGAGCGAACTTCCTCACGTTTCGGGACGTCGGCCTCCAGGCCTAATGGAGAAAAATGCCCCTGGGAGAGGCTCAAGCAACACCTTTCCCACCGTTTCTACCACCCGCTACCGTAGAATGTGCCAGTACAGCAAACAAGACACATGCCGCTTGGTCGGTAAACCCGGCCCAGAGCTAGCTTGCATCGGCGAACCTGGATGTTTTCGCCCAGTGGGAAAGGGAAAGGTGCCCAAGGAGTTTCCCTGGGCTTGTAGGAGACTTTTCCAGAGGGTGGGAGAGGAATGGGAGTGGGAGGGCAAGGGGGCAGGTGGATTCTGCGGTTGTACCGGCTTGCGGACGGGATATGGGAGAAGAGGACGAAGTCTTAGGCGAAGGGCGGCTATTCACGCAAGTGTAAGGACTATGCTGTAGGGAATTTTGGATTATGGCTCGTCTTTGTAGCCCGTAGCCAGGAAGTGGTCCTCCATTTGCAGAAGGCCGCTATCGTCGTGCAAAGCATAATGTCCCGTATCTTGGCGGATCCAAGGCAAACATGGGTGGCAACGTGGGTTATAATTACGAAGGATGGCAACGGCTGCCGGCTGGCCCACTTTATTCCGTCGGAGGCGGCTGGTTGGGAACCTATTTGCCGACCCTTAAAGTTTATTCTTCACATCTGCACTTACGGGGGTAGCTAGATATGGGAAAGATTACGAAACTGTCAATTCAAGGTTATCGCTCCATTAACGAACGAATTGAGATTCGGTTTCCGCTGAAGCAACCGGTCGTGCTGGTCGGGGAAAACAACGCTGGAAAATCCAACATTGTTAAAGCGCTTCAACTCGTGATGGGCCCGTCTTGGCCAGGAAGTTATGATCCAGCGGATCACGAATTTTTTGCCAGGGATAACTCCCGTCCCATCGAGATCGAGGTAGAATTCGATGATTCGGCATTGCTGGGTGGTAAATTTAAGCAGGTCAGGTGGCGTTACAACCCATCTGCGTCTGACCCGGTTTATTTCCGAGGCTTTGACTTGGATATTTATAATGGTAGCAAGGGTAACGGGCGAAATATCAGAAGTGAGGATCGTGATACGTGTATCTGTATGGTTGTCGAGGCAGAGCGCAGCCTCCAATACCACCTGAGTTACTCCTCAAAATGGACGCTTCTGAGCCGGCTCATGCATCGTTTCCACCGAGCCCTGTCTGGGAACCAAGCCGTCAAGGGCGAACTTGAGGATCTGTTCCGTCAAGTCAAATCTAAGTTCCATGAGATTCAGGAATTCAAAGGGTTCCTTGATGGGCTTCAACAAGAGTTGAGCGATTTATTCGGAAGCATGTCGCATCGGCTCGACGTTGACTTCGAAGCCTATAACCCGGTGAACTTCTTTCACGCGCTGCGTCTTCAAGCCGCCGAAGGGAATGAACCTCGCACGTTGGACGAGATGGGAACTGGCGAACAGCAAGTCTTGGCGCTTGCCTTCGCTTACGCATACGCGAAGGCTTTCCATGGAGGTATTATTCTGGTCATCGAAGAACCGGAAGCCCATCTGCACCCGCTCGCCCAGCAGTGGCTTGCTCGCCGCTTAAGGTCTCGTTGTGAGGAGGAACTTCAGATTGTCATCACAACGCACAGCCCGACCTTTCTTTCCATCGAAGGGCTTGAGGGGCTGGTTCTGGTTTACAAAGACAAAGGTGCAACGCATGTCCGTCAGATTACAAAACAGGAATTGGTGCAGCACTGCATTAACCATGGCGCTCCACGGGACCGGGTAACGAAGAGCAATATTCTCCCGTTTTACGCAGCGAGTGCTACAAGTGAAATTCTATCGGGATTCTTCGCACGGGTGGTTGTTCTGGTAGAAGGGCAGACCGAAGCCCTTGCGCTACCGATCCTCTTGCGGAAGGTGGGTTTGGACGTAGAAAAGGAAGGTATCGCGATTCTCAGCGTGGGAGGAAAAGGCAACCTCGGCAAGTGGTATCGCTTGTTCACAGCCTACGACATACCCTGCTATGTTGTGTTTGACAATGATAGTACAGACGATCGCCAGGCTGAGAAACGTCGGGACGCATTGCGGGCGATAGGTATGAAAGATGAACAACAGATAAAAAGCGTCATAGAGGAAGAGGGTTGGGAAATCTCAGATTCCTATACAGTCTTCGGCAAAGATTACGAAACAACAATGCGGGAGTACTTTGCGAAATATAACGAACTTGAGCAAAGAGCTCGAGAAGAAGAGGGGATAGATACCAAGCCTTTTGTTGCTCGTTGGGTGGCGGAGAAATTGTTGAAAGATAGTGGGGACAAGGGCTGGGACAAGTTAACCGTGATGGCTGAAAAGCTACGCTCAAAACTTGCACCACGCTCAAAACTCACAAGACTCGAGGACCCTGTATAAGCCCTCATCTCCCAGCTTCTGCCCCATTTGCTCCGTCCCTAGAGGAGGCCCCGGCAGCCGTAGCCCAAGGCGCCAGAGCTCCGGTAGGAAAACCTTCATCTTTAGGCTCGGAAAGTGAACCCGCGCTGGCTCTCACCCGGTAAGTTCGTTTCCCTCTGGCCCCGGCTTCAGCGGGTAGGTCTTTTTCGCAAAAGGTAACGCTAGCGAAAATGGCTCGCCGGAGAAAGCGGACATGCAAGCGTCAGCGCCATAGATCACTCCGCAAAAGCACGCCCTGGTCCCCGGGTCCACTGCTTGACAATTCTTGCCATGCAGGGAGGAGTGTGTGACGCTACTACGCTCGACCACCACAAAGAGGTTTCCACTAAAGTCGGCGGCTTGGCGCATTCCGAAGGCCGTCGCCCCAGACTCGTCTGTCGTTCCGCCTACAACTCAAGGAACCTGAGGGCGGAGAGGGGATGAAAGGACAAGGCCACCAAGGCCGCCTTCTTCCCCCATCACACCCTTGTAGTCCAAGAAGGATATTGGGTACCCCCGCAACACCGCCAGCACCTAAGCCCCCACCCCCCGCACCTGACACCCGTCTTCCTGCAAAAGGTCATCCTGCACCCAGAAGGAACCGTTTTCTAACCCCGCCGCCCTACCAGCAACTCCCCTCCCACAGGTTCGCTAGTGTAGTGCCTCCCACCCCCTTCCCCAAACTGTTCTCCAAAACCTCCCGGGGAGTCCTGTGCCCTAGCTCAGGGCAACCTATCTCAGTGGTACCGCGACCGCCCCGTCAGTACCTCCTTTAGCTCACTCTACCCGCTGGTGGATGCGGATAGCCCCCCTTGGGCAATCTGGAGAAGTCTGCTGGAAGCTGGGCGAGGAGAGGGAAATCCACGTCCTCCTCCCCTCACCCAGCGTTACCCCCAGGGTTAACGCTTTTGGAAGGACTTTCCCTTCCCCGCTAGGGAGTCAAGCCCAAGGAAAATTCCCCGGCGGCGACGAAACGACCATTCCCAAAAGCCAGGGAGGAGAAGTCTACCAAATAAGGAGCCGAGGAGGGTACCGGCAACCGAGCCCAATCTCCACCGCCCTGTTTCCGCAGAATTACCGGTATCAGCACCTCTTCCCCGTTCACCTCTCCGGAGAAGTGGCCCGTCACCAGGAAAATGTCCCGCTCAGGGTCGTGGGCAACAGCGTAAAGGTCAGCGTAGGTTAGCAAACCAGGGAGATTGGTCTCTTCTTCTAGCCAGGTTTCGCCGTCGTCTGAAACCAAGATGGTAGTGCGCTCGCCAACGGCCACAAAGCGCCCATTGGCAAAAACGATGTCGTTCAGATTGGCTTCCACTGCCGCATAGACCGCCTCCCAGGTCTCACCTTGGTCGGTTGAAATCCAGAAACGCCCGCCCTCTGAGGCGCCCACTAACTTGCCCTCACCGTAAGCGAGGGCATAAAAGTTGCCATCTATGGGTGAGTACTCCCGCTTCACCTGCCAAGAACACCCATCCTCAGAAGCCAATACTAGACCGCCTAGGCCCACCGCCACGAAGCGAGACCCCGTGTATACAGCAGCCGTTAGGTCCCAGTCAGGGGTTGCCCCCGGTGCTTGGGCGGGCAACCAGGTTTCACCGTCATTCGAGCAAAAAAGGGCACCATTATCGCCTACAGCCACGTAGCGGTTACCACCTCGAGCCAGCGCATTGACGGTGGCCGGGATCGTCGAACCTGAGAGGGTCCACTGGACCCCATCAGGGGAAAATGCGACGCGGGTAGAGGTTCCGTGGCCCTGTAGGAGAAGGAAAAAGCGGTCGCCAAGACGATAAACGGCGCGAGGACTGTCCCCTGGGGTAAAAATGCTGTCCCAATCCACGCCGTTTGGTGAGGCGAGCAACTGCCCAAACCTGGTTAAAGCCAAGAAGTGGTCCTTTACAAAAGCTACGGACGAAACTGTATCTGATGTCGGAAGCGATACCTCATTGAGATTTGTCCCGTCGTAGACGATCACCTTGCCGGGGTAAGCACTAGCGGCAACAAACCGCCCTACGCCGAAAACGACGGGGGAATAGACAGAGGTGACAGCATTCAACCTCTGCCAAGTTAACCCTTGGTCAGGCGAAACAAACATACCCCCGCGGCCGTTGATTACGAATTTTCCTTCCCCGAACGCGATGGAGTAAATGTCATCGGCACCGCTGAGTTGCTCGGCTGTCCACTGAATACCGTTTGTGGATCGCAAGACAGTCCCCGATTGCCCCACCGCCACAAAGGTCCCTGCTCCGTAGGCCACCCCTAAAAGATTCCGCGTGGTACCTGAGGCCCGATTAGACCATGTCTGGCCGTCTTCGGAGGTGTAAATGGTCCCCCCGGCCCCTACCGCCGCAAAGAGCCCCTTGTCTTCCGCAAAGGCTATGCCGCCAAGCCAGGCCGGCTGAGGCGAGAGCGACTTCTCCACCCAAGCCTGTCCGTCCTCAGATACGTAAAGGCGATTCCCGATGGCAACGAGTACTCCTCTTCCTTCGGTCACCGCATACAATTCTTCCCCCCGCGATACCACCCTCATGTCCCAAAGCAATCTATCTGAGGAGAAAAGCGCCACGTCGCCTGCCAAGGCAATGTAGCATCCCTTGGCGTATGTGGCGGTGGTGAATGAGGCCGTATAGATCCTCCAGGTGTCTCCGGGCAAGCTTGAGGGTGAAAGGCACGCCAGATTCCCTCCGTTCCCACCGCTTCCACCGCCACCACTTCCCCCATCCGAGCCTGTGCCCCCCTGCCCCCCGCAGGCAGCGAGGAAGAAGGCGAGGGCCAAACCCAAGAGCGAAATCGCTTGCCGCATAGCGTCCCCTCCTAACAGGGAGCCCCTTAGGGGGTCCCTACCCTCATCCTCCTCACGGGGGCTTACAGGTTCCTTAAACGTACGAGGTGGGGGTCGGTGAACCCCACATCCAAAGGAAAAGCCCCCTTGGAGGGGGCTCAGCAAGGGAGGATTGCCCCTTCAAGGGGCCCAGGTTAGGACCCTTACCGGGCAGGAAGCGTCCAAGGTGTCCCCTTTGCCCAGTTGGCCCCGATCGTTGAGGCCCCAGGCATAGAGAGCAAGCCTGCTCCCCTCCTGAACAATGGCTAGGGAATAATCGTAGCCCGCCTTTACTACTAGGGCGTTGCCCAGGACACCGTTGCACCCCGGCCCCTTAACCCGCACCGGAATGGCCGAAAAACCGCCCGGCTGACCCTGGCCAAGCTGGCCGTGGTCGTCGCTCCCCCAAGCCCAGACCTGGCCCCCCTCGTCGATGGCTAGGTTGTGGGTACCCCCTGCGGCCACCGAGCGAATTCGAGTTCCGACGGGGAAGGGAACGCGCTGGGGCTCGTGGGTGGATGGTACCTCGGCAGGATCCTGCCCCAACTGGCCCTCCGCATTGCCCCCAAAGGCCCACACGGTTCCGTCCTCCTTGAGGACCAGGGAGTGGTCCCTCCCCGCTGAAACCTGGGAGACCCCAGTAAGCCCGGGAACGGGGTGGGCGTAGGAGTCGCTTACCCTTGGGAGTCCTCTTTGTCCATATAGGTTACTGCCAGTGCTCCACACCGTGCCGTCCTCCAGCAAGAGGAGGGTGTGGCCGTTGCCGGCGTCCACCTGGCGTACATTGGTGAGGGGTTCTGCGTCAGGCCCGAGGAAAGGACGAGGGTCGTAGTACCAGTCCTGACCTTGAGTAAGCACACCAGTAAGGTTGTCCCCGAAACCCAGCACCCGGCGGCCGTGATCGGTGTGGAGGACCACGGTGAAATCGTGTCCCGCATCCAAAGCCCTCACCGAAGCGAGGTATTCGCTTCCTCCTTCGGCCACCACGTAGTCGGGAGGCTGGTAGTCCAGCGTAGGGTAGCCTTGAGCGCGGCCCAATTGCCCGTAGGGGTTCACGCCCCAACTTTTGACCCGGCCGTCCGCCATAAGGGCCAGGGCGTGGCGCTGGTTCTCCCCAATTCCAAACTGGGCCGCTACCGCCACGGCGTCTTCCGTCCCTTCCACCCTTTCCGGTTCGGGGCGGTGATCAAGGACCCCTGGATCCACACCCAGCTGTCCGAATCGGTTATCCCCCCAGGCGTAGACGCCCTCGGGCTTCACGAGGAGCACGAAATCGGTACCCGCAGCCAGAATGGCCTGGAAGCGAGAGGGGTCTATGGAACCCCCGTTCCCGTTGCCGCCCCCCTGCCCGCCGCAGGCGGCGAGGAGGAGGGCGAGGCCTAAACCTAGAAGCACAAGCGTCTTCTGCACAGCGCCACCTCCCAACAGGGAACCCCTTTGGGTCCCTACCCTCATCCTCCTCAGGGGGGCTTACAGGTGCCTTAACCGGCCCCGGACGCCCGGGGCGGTTACGCTCGGCGTAAGAGCCTACCCAGCGAAGCAGGAACCCAACCGGCGCCCGGCGCAGGCCCAGGTGGAGGGGTCCCTGGATTGGGAGAAGGAGGACAAGGGGAAGTCCCGGAGAAGGTTGCTGGAGCGGGGCTTGGAGGGGCTCTCCCTCCTGCCCGGGGAGGAGGCCAAGCTCGGGCACGGGCGGATTGAGGCGGCCCTGAGGGGCCAGGACCTTCGCCGCCTAGCGGGCATGGTCGCTACTAGGGGCTCCCGGAAGGCCCTCCTGGGGGGCCCAAGCTTCCGGGCTGAAGGGTGTCCTTGCCCTCCACCGGCATCACCTAGAAGCCTTGGAGGGAAGCTCGCTGAGTCCCCCTCCACCCTGCCTTCCGGTTCCAAAACAGCGATGCGCCGGGCCTCGAGGGCCGCCCCCCGGAGGAAGCGCTCCGCTCGAGCACCCGATTTCCCTAGGACCAGCTCCTCGTCATGCGCCCCCCAGGAGGCTTGCCCGTGGGGGTTCCCACATTGGCCAGATGCCTTGGGCTTGGAGGGCCTTGGTCACGCATAGCGCATCTTGCAAGCGTCTACCCAGATGTGGGTGGCCACCGAAGCCACACGTCGCGTATTTTGGGAGTTTGTGGGTTAAGATCGAGGCTCAGGCAAAGGCTACGTTCTGGGGGTGCTTGCGCCGAGCTTCCATAGCACCCCCGCTTTTTTCACACTTAAGGACGTCAGATCAAGGAACCCACGAAGGCATGATGCAGCCTGTGCCCCGGGACTTGGCCTTCCTCAGGAGTCAGATGAATCCTGAGCGAAGGTGTAATGCCGGGGTTTCCGAGGATCGGGACTTAGAGCGCCAAACACCCCCGGGTACTGCCGCACCACCTCCTCCCAGTCCTCGTCATAGCGGAACGCCACCACCGTGTACCCAAGCTCCAAGAGTCTCTCCCGCTGACGTTCGTCCACCTTTTTCTGGTGCTCGGCGTCATGAGGGGGGCCGTCCACGTAGACCGCCACGTGTGGCCGATAGAGGAAGTCGGCTACCGTGCTGGCCTCCGAGATGCGGTATTGCGCCTCATCTGGCAAACGCAAACCCCTATCCGCTAGGAACTGGAGGAACGCCCGCTCCAGCTCCGACTGGCACCTTGCGAGAAGCGCGTCCAGGCGCTCCGCATTCGCCGCCGGCGCCTTAGGAACAACCTCGCTTTGCGTCAACCGGAGCAGGATGTCCCTCACCTCGTGCCGATTCAAGCGAGGGGCTTCCCTCTGGTTGTTGTAGGAGAGCAGGCACTCGTGACAAGCCCGGGCGCACTCTTCCCTTAGGTCTCTGCCCTGCTCGTCGAAGTGTAAAACCTCCAGGGCACTCCTGGCCACCTCAGCCAGGAGGTCGCCTTCCTCCACCAAGCGGCGCAGGATCCCAAGGCCGCCCTCGGCGTTCTCGTAGAAGAGGTAAGCCCGCTCCTCGGCGTTTCCCACCAGCTCCAGGCCCAGCTCGGACTCCTCCACCTGGAAGAGCCGCTCCATGCCCCGCTTCAAGGCGTACCCAAGGCTGACCTCCGCCTCGGGACGGCTTCCTTCCAGGAGGGAGGCGTGCTTAAACAGGAGAGCGTTTTGCGTCACCTCCACCCGCAGGGCTACCCCCACCGCCTGAGGAAGGCCGGGGGTCTGGGGCGTCTTCGCCTCCTCGTTTGCGCCGCGCAGAATCTCCCCCGTGGCTAGGTCCACGGTGAAGCCCCGGACCTCTCCCCGGCGCTGGCCCCGATTGATGTAGTGCATCCGCATGGACGGGCTGTAGAGGAGGTCCGCTTCCTTTTCGCCCACCCGCAGCACTCCCTTTTGCGCCCCGACCCGGTTCACCTCGTAGAGCAGGCGCACGTCGAAGCCAGCCCGGTTGCGCTCCTCCTCGTTGGCGGTGATCCGCTCCCTCCGCTTCATGGAAACGCCCACCAAGTCCAAAACACGGTAGGAGATGAGGTTTTCCCCGTCCAAAGGGGCGCGGCAGGAGGGGCAGACGGCGGCATTCTCAGGAACCTTGGCCCCGCACCGCCCGCACCCCCAGACCTCGCGGACGGAAAGCCCCCCGGTAGGGGCCAAGAGCCTCTTGGTCACCCACTTTCCCCCCTCGTGATAGAAAAAGTTGCCAGGGGCGAACTCCGTGAGGGCCAGCCGGCGGGGGCGGCTGATGTACTCCCCCGCCCCTCTGGGGACGAAGGCCCGTACGGGCAAGGCCATGAGGTTGTATCCGGGCAGGAACTCCTCGGAGGCCAGGTAGCGGTACGGGTAGAAGTCCCCCTCCTCCTTCTCCGTCCCCTTTTGCAGGAGCAAGTCGATTTGCCGGATCGCCTCCTCTGTCAAAGCCCTCCCCCGCTCCCGTTCCTCCTTGGACCTCCGGGGGTGCAACATCTCCTGACCCCGCTCCCACAAGGCCAAGGCGGAGCGGTAAAGCTCCCGCCACGTGTCGAAGGCCCGGTCAAAAGCGGCAGGGGCCTCTTCCACCACACGCCTGAGCCAAGCCTCCCCGAACCAGCCCGTGGTGGAGAGTTCCTGCCAGTCGTGGGCGAAGACCTTCTTCAAGCGGCCCAACAACGCCTCTTTCCGTTCGCCCGTCCTCTCCAGGTGCCGCTGGACTTCCTCGTGCAGGGGCAGTCCTGTGACCTCCGTGTTCACCACGAACTCCACGCTGTCCCGCAGCGGGAGGGCCAGGGTCGCCAGCCACTCGGCGTGGATGTGGGCCTTGAGAAGGCTTTCGTTGCGCAGGTCTAGGGCTGGCGTGCGCACGCTTCCCGCCACCATCTCCTCCCGCTTGCGGAAGAAGTAGCGGTCGTGGTGGGAGAAGGCCCCGGCGAAGGCCACCACCAGGCCCGGTTGCCCCTGCCTCCCAGCCCGCCCCACCCGTTGGGCGTAGTTGGCAGGAGTGGGAGGGAGGTTACGCAGGTGAACCATGTCCAGGTCGGCGATGTCCACCCCCAGCTCCAGCGTGGGGGAGGCCACCAGGTAGGGCAGGCGGGGCTCCTCTTCCCCCCGGAAGCGCCGCTCGCGCCGCTCCCGCTCCTCGCCCTGGACCTGGGCGGTGTGTTCCCGCCCTTCCAGCCGAGCCAGGACTTGGGCGCTTTCCCGATAGAGCGTGCGGAAGTAGGGGTTGCCCTGCCGCTCCACTTTTCCCCGGTAGCGCACGGGGTCCAGGCGCGGGGTGCCGTCCCCCTTCCGCCACCGGATAGCGCTCATGGGAATGCGGTAGCCCTCCCCGTCCTCCCGCAGGAGGTCGTGCTTCTTCAGGAGCTCCACCCACGCCTTGAGAAACTCGAGGGTAGGAGCCACCCCGAACCTCTCCCTGAAGATGCGGCCAATCCGGCCCCGGGTGGAGAAGCGGACGGGGTTCTCGCTAGAGCCCTCGATGAGGAACTGGGCGGCGTACACCGGGACCTCGGTTTCGGGGTCGATGGCCCAGAACTCGCTCAGGTACTCCCTCGTCTTATCCACCAGCTTTCTGAAGCCTTCAGCGCTCAGGAGGTCGTCCCCCACCGCCAGGTGGCGCCTCAGGTGGTCTAGGAAAAATCGTGTGGCCTCCCCAGCCTCCTCCGGGGTGAAGGGGGCGCTCCGGAATCGGCTCAGGAGTTTAGCCGCTTCCTCCAGGAAAGGAGGGTCCTCGGCGTAGGGGTAGGCCACCTCCAGCAGGCCCACCTCCTCCAGGTTGGGCTGGGCGAAGCGCCAACCCCGGCGCAAGTCGGCGTAGAAGCGGTAGCGGATGAGCTCCTTGAAGGCTTCCTTCACCTTGCGGGCACCGGAGCTATCCTCTTTGAGGTCAGGGTTCCTGGCGATCTCCGCCAGGGGGAGGGGAAGCGCCTTCAGGACCTTTTCGGGAAGGGTTTGCCAGTCCAGCTCCTCCTCCCCTTCCAGGGCCTGCACCAAGGCGGCCCGAAGGAGCACCGTGCGGACGAAGTCGTTGAAGTGGCCCGCCTGCAAGGAGGCGTCTTGGCGGTTGTCCGTGAAGGAGAGGAGCTTGTCCCTTCCCTCCCCCAGGACCTCCCTGGCCTTGCGCAGGAGGGCGGCGGCCAACACCGTGGTGGCCGAGGTTCGGCCCTCGCTCCCCAGGTAGGTGACCTTGGAAAACTCCCGTTCCTGCCCCGTCCAGTCGGCCCCGCACCGCAAGCAAAGGCTGAAAGGATAGGGCTGGAAGTAGAAGGGGTGGTAGCCCTCCCTTCTCTCGGCGGAGATGGACCCATCAGGAGCCACGAACACCAACCGGGGGCGCCGCTCCTCCCAGGTGTTCCTGAGCCTGCCCCGGGCGTCCTTCCAGGAGTCGGGAAGGTCCTCCTCCGGGTCGAAGTCTTCCACCCAGGCCAGGTAGCCGCTGTCCTCTCCCCCCAGCTCCTCCAGAACGGGCAGGTACCGCCCCCCTTGCTTGCGCACGGCGTAGTACTCCTGCCCGCAGGCGCGGCAGAAATAGAGGGGGTAAAGGAGCTTCCCCGAGGGGCCGTAGGGCTCGGTGCTGAACTCCCGTTCCTCGGAAGGCTCCAGGCTACCGTAGACGGGGGAGGTTTGGGCCAGGAACTGGTGAAGCTTGAAGGCGAAGAGGGGCCGCCCCCCCACCCGTTGCTGCGCCCCCGCCACGAGGACCTCCTCCAGGCGCTTCCGGGCCTCCTCCTGGCTCACCCCGGCCCGCTCGGCCAGCTCCTTGCCCACCTCGGAGAGGGTCCTGGGCTCCCGGCGGACGTAGCGCCCCGGAGCCTCCTCCTTGAGGCCCAGGGCGTATTCGGCGAAGCGGGCGAGGGGGTGACGGCGGAAGGCTTCGGGCTCGTGGGGCAAGGGCGAGGAAAGGGCGGAGCGAAGCTCCTCGTCCGTGGGCGGGCCGCCCACCGTGGCCCCCTCCAGGACCTCCTCCACCACGTCCTCGGGGGAGATGGGGGCGCCGAAGAAGCGGCTGGCGAAGCGGGCCACCTCCTCCCTTCGCTCCTCGGGGGTGGCCCCCTTGCGGGCCACCAGGGTGGCGCTGGTGCCCACGTGGATCACGGGCCTCTCCCCTATCCGGGCCCGCAACCGCCGCACCAGGATGGCCACGTCCGCCCCCTGGCGACCCCGGTAGGTGTGAAGCTCGTCAAACACGAGGAAAAAGGGGGCCGAGGCGGGGGGAGGCGAAACCAGGCGGTGGTCCTCAGGGCGGGTGAGGAGGTACTCGCCCATCACGTAGTTGGTCAGGAGGAGGTGGGGTGGGTTGTCCCGTAGCTGGCGGCGCTCGTCCTCCGGGGTCTGGCCCGTGTAGCGGGCGAAGCGCAGGGGGAAGGGCCTCTGGGTGCGCTCCTCGTAGCGCTCCTTTAGGTCCTTGAGGGCCTTGAGCTGGGAGTTCACCAGGGCGTTCATGGGGTAGACCACGAGGGCCACGGGTCCCTTTAAATCGGGGTTCCTCACCACCAGGTCCACGATGGGGATGAAGTAGGCGAAGCTCTTTCCCGAGCCCGTGCCCGAGGTGAGGACATAGCTCCGCCCCTCCTTGGCCCTGCGCAAGGCCGCCACCTGGTGTTCGTAGAGGAGGAAGGGCTCCCCATCCGGTCTGCGGAAGATTTGGGCGGTGGTGGGGTGGAGGACACCTTGCTCCACCAGCTCATCCACGCTTCCGCCCAGGCGGTAGGCGGGGGAAAGCTGGATCAGGGCCTCGGGCCAAAGCCCCCCGTTCTCGGCCAAGACGTGCTCCTCGACGAAGCGCTCCAGGCGCTTGTCGGCGATGTTGACGAAGGAGCGGACGAACTCCCGGTACTCGCCGATCGCCCGCTGGTGAAGGCCAAAAACGCTCACTCGGCACCTCCTCGCTCGCTACTCAGCCTATTCCAAGCCTCCAATACCAGCCTCCGGGTGCGGTACTCGCCGTAGCGCCGTTCGTCCTTGTCCCGGAGCACCCGGAAGGTTTCCCCGGGAAAGGCGCTGGCCTGGCGGCGCTTCTGGTAAGCGCCTTCGTCGAGGGGGTCTTTTACCTCTTCGTAGTTTGAGAGAATGTCTTCGAGCTCCGCCTGGGTGAGGTCCTGAGGGTCCAGGATGTAGCGGATTTGTTTGCGGTTTAGGCCGTAGAGCCTGGCGTAGTAGGCGTCTAGCTCGGCCCGTAGCCGGGCCCGCCTGTCTTCATCCCATTGGAAGGGCGGGAAGGGGTAGGGGTGGGTGAGCCAGGAGGGAGGCTTGTCCGGGTGCGTGGGGGCTGCCTCTCGCCAACGCCGGATGGCTTCCCGGAGGCCTTCGTCCGCCTCTTCCCACACCTCCTGGGCCAAGGGGGCGAGGTCCCAGGCGGTGTAGGTGAGCTCCAGGACCCGGGGGACGATGAAGCGGAGGTCGTGTTCTGTGTAGCGGTTGGGGGGGAGGATGGGGAGTTGCTTCACCACGTGGTATTTAAGGTGGGTTCCCCCGATTTTCTGGCGGGTAGCGTAGTCCACCACCAAGGAGTTGAGGGAGCCGAGGAGGAGAAGGGCTTCCGGGGCGGGGCAAGAAGGGAGCATTTGCAAGAAGGTATCGCCTGCGCCTACCCGAGGATAGGCAGATGCGACCATGGTACGTTCGTTTGTGGCATTGGTGATATCCCGCCACCCCATTAACCAAGAGCGCTCCCACCGCCACACTACCTTCCCCTGTCGGTCTCTAACCTCCAGCCGCTCCTCCACCTCCTTAGCCGAAACCCAGTAGCGGGGCAGGGGTAGGTGGGTGGGGTCTTGGTGTTCTTCAGGGGTGAGGTCCCGGGTGTCTTTCCCCTCGTAGGTGGCGAAGCGGTGGTCGTAGTGCCAGATCATCTTGGCCTCGTACAGGGGAAGAAAGACCTCGCTCCCCCGCACGAAGCGGTTGGCCTCGAGGCTAAATCCATCGCTCTTTAGGTCCTGTTGCGTGCGAAAGAGGTAAGAGTCTGTGTTCATCATGAACATTAAGACAAGCCGCACCTTCCAGGGGTTGTACTCGGGGTCCTCCCTCCAAAGGACAGGGACGCGCTTATAAATCGCCTTGGTCAGTTCGGCGTCCTGGCGGGTGCGGAAGACGGGGCAGGTCTTGGTGTTGGGGTTGAGGAGGGCGAAGTCTTGGGGTTCCAGGGAAAAGGTGCGGGTGGGGTCCAGGGCTTGGTCGGGCTGGGTGAGGAAGAAGGCCAGTTTAGCGGGCTCTGGGGAAGGGGGACGGAGGGCGAAGACGGCAAACTTCAAACGACTGTCCACGGCGGGGAAGAGCTTCTCCCGGTTCTCAAAGTCCAGCAAGGCCGCAAGCTCCCCTTTTTGCACCAGGTCCGCAAAGAAGAATTGCGTAAAGCTATCAGTCGCTATGCCTGTAGGCACAATAAGGCCAACCCATCCCTTCGCATTACGAAGCGTGCGAGCTTTTTCCGCAAATAATGGTGCTAAGTTTAGCCGACCGCTGCTGGTCAGGGGGAAACGACCCGAGTGGTGAATAAACCCCTGAAGTGCCTTGGTTGTATACATCGCATCCTGATATTCGCCCCAAAGAGCAGGATCTTCTTGTGGGAGTTTCTGAATCATTGCTTTTCGCTTCGCCATGTTAGCTGCATTGGCGATGTCAGGGCGAACTTCTCTGAAAAATTCTTCGTCATCAAACTGCACTTGGTCCCACGGCGGGTTCCCCAGCACCACGTCAAACCCCCCGTGGGCGAAGACCTCGGGGAACTCCAGCCACCAGTGAAAGAAGCGGTGGCGCTGGGCGAGCGCCTCGGCACGCTCCCTAAGAACAGGGTCCACCCCACCCTCCAAAGCCCGCCACACCGCTTCCGTGGTGATAAAAGGCCCCCCGCCAGAAAAGCCCTGGAAAAAGGCAGCCGTCCAAAGGTCCGAAGCAAGCTTGAGCCTTCCCCAAGTTTCTTCTCCTTGGAGGTCCTCATAGCGCCTGGCCTTGGCGGCCACATCCTGGGCGCGGTCCTCGGGAAGGCGGGCCAATTCCTGAAGAACCGTGGCCAGGTTCCTCTGCTCCTCCTCCAGAACGCTCTCCCGGGGCGGGGCAAAGAGGGTCTGCTCCCCCCTCCGTTGGCGGCGGTTCTCCTTTTTGAGGAAGGACGCCACCTCCCTAGCGTCCCCTTCCTTGGGGGCGAAGGCCCCATCGGGGATCCCCTCCACCAGGGCCCTGGGGTCCAGGACCCCCACCAGGGAGTTCCCGCACTTTATGCGGTGGTCCAGAAAGGTGAGGGGTTTCCCCGGCACGTGGCTTTCCATCCAAAGGGCCACCCGGCAGAGCTCCACCGCCAGGGGGTTCAGGTCCACAGCGTAGAGGCAGTTCGCCACCACGTCCCGCACCGCCTGGCGGTAGACCTCGGGGGAGGGCTCCTCCTCCCCGGTGCGCACCTGGGCCAGGCGGCGGGCGAGCCTCCGGGCCGCCCCCAGAAGGAAGTGGCCGCTCCCCGAGGCGGGGTCAATCACCTTGAGGGAAAGGATGGCCTGTTCCTGCGCCTTGGGGTCGTCCCCCGCCTCCTTCAGGCGCTCCGCCACCACGGGGTCCAGGGCCTCCCGCAAGACCAGATCCACCAAGCTGTCCGGGGTGTAGTAGCTTCCCGTTCGCTTCCTTTCCGTGCCCGCCCGGAAGGCGAAGCGCCGCTCCCCGCCCGCTCCTTCCACCACCGGGGTGTGGTCCAGGAGGCTCTCGTACACCGAGCCCAGCTCCTCCACGTCTAGGGCGGCGTAGTTGATCCGCTTCAGGAGCTTGTCCTTCTCATCAAAGAAGAAGGCCAGGTGGTGGAAGGCTCGTAGGAGGTGGCGGTTCTCCACGGCGTAGGGGCCCTCCTCCAAGGGGATGGGCTCAAAGAGGCGCCCGTTGAGGACCTCGAGTCCGAGAACCCGGGCGGCGGGCTCGTCCCCATGGGTGAGGCTGGGGTCCCGGAGCAGGTGGAAGAGGGTCTTCAGGCCAAGCCAAAGGTCTATGTCCTCGGTGTAGGCTTCCCGGTCGGCGCTCAGGTCCAGGAGGCGGCGCACGGAGAAAGCCTGTCGGTAGAACTCGTTCCCCCCCAGCACCCCCCGCGCCTCCGCCACCAGGAGGAAGAGGACCCGGTAGGCCACCCGCAGGAGGTCGTGGTACAGGGCTTCAGGGTTTCGAGCGAGGTCCTGGCCCCCCGGGCCCCGCAGGAAGCCCGTGCCCAGGTCCACCAAGAAGCCCTCCACCGCTTCCCTCAAGCGCTCCTTGGCCCGCTCCCCTTGCGCCAGGGCTTGCTGGAAGTACCGCTCCATCGGGGAGTCCTTGGCGCTTGCCCAATCCTTAGGCAGGCGGGAGCGGTGGAGGAGGCGGTAGACCAGGGCGAACTCCTCGGGGCGGTCCTCCTCCATAAGGGCTTCCAGGTCCACCTCCAGGTACGCTTGCCGCCGCACGAAGGGGCTATCCCGCAGGAGGCGGAGGTGGCGCCCGTTGGTCACCAGGCCCCACAGGTGGTCCGAGGCGTTCAGGTAGTCCTGCAGGAGGCCATGGGGGGAGCGGCCCCTGCGCCCAGCGCGGGAGAGGTCCTGGCTCCAGGGAACCACGTGAACCGGGGGGCTCTCCGGAGCCTCGTCGGCCCCGTAGAGGATCTCGTACCGCTTGCCCCCTGCCTCGGCCCAGCCCCGGTGGTGCAGGCGGTAGCCCAAAAGCTCCAGAAAGGAGCGGACCCACCTTCGGGTCAGCTCCCCTTCCGCCTCCGTGCCGAGGGCGCCCTCGATGCGCTTCCGCAGGACGCTATAGAGGGCCTTGGCCTCCTCGTAGGTTTCCGAGATCTCCTCCTGCAGGGCCCGCCCCGGCGGCAGGCCGAAGTCCTTAGCCCCTTGGAACGGCACCTCGCCCCGGCGAAGGGCCTCGAGGAAGTCCGGGCCGAAGAGTCCCCCTTCCACCCGCAAGGTCCCGGGCTCCCTATCCGCCTTTGCGAAGTCCCTGACCGGCACCATCCGCTCAAGCCTCCCCCTTCATCGGCAGGACCACCGCCACCGCCAGGAGATCCGGGGGAAGAACCGCCTCCACCTCCACGTCCCCCACCCGCTCCCGCGCCGCCCGCCTCAGGGCCCGGTGGGCCTCCTGCACCTCCCGGGCCCGCTTCTTTAGGTAGCCCTCCACCTCGCTCCTTGCCTCCTCGTAGCGCTTGAGGGCGAGGCCCAGGTATCGGCTTAGGTCCCCCTCGGGGTTGCCCGCCGGGGGAAGGGCGAGGAGCCTCGAGGCTTCCCCTTCCAAGAGGGCCCCACCCCGAAGCGCCAAGAGGCGCACCTCCTCCCCCAGGACCTCCCCCTTGCGGTCTTTGAGGCGGTACCGGGGCCTAAGGAGGTAGAGGTAGGTGGCTTCCGGCACCCCCCTCGCATGCCAGACGGCGAAGCGCCCTTCGCTCCGGGCCAGAGGTCCCTCAAAGAAGTGGCGGGCTAGGGCCACCACCAGGGGGTGGGTCCGCCCAGCGAACTGCGCCCCCTCGGGCGCTGGGTCGGTGAAGGCCAGGCGCAAGGGGCGGAGCTTGCCCCGGGCGTCGGCGAAAGCGTCCCGCACCCCCTCAGGCAGGTCGGGTCGGGGATGCAGGAGAAGGGCCTGGCCCTCCTCCCCCACCTCGAGGCCCAAGAGCCTGGCCGCCAGGAGGACGAAGTTTCGAACCGCCTCAGGGCTTCCTAGGACGGCATCCGTTTCCTCGAGGGCCCGCATGGCCTCCTCGGGGCGCATGGCCCTCTGGGCGAAGCGGCTCCGGCTCACCCGTTCCCGCTCCACGTCCCGCCCCCAGCGCTCCTCCACGCCCTCCGCCTCGGCGAAGAGGAGGGGCTGGGCCTCGGCGTAAAAGAGCTCCCGCACCATGCGGTCCACCACATAACGCTCCTCGTCCGGGACGGGGACGTAGACCCCAAGGTCTTTGCGGATGCGCTCCGCCTTGTCCAGGAGGACCGCCACCACCTTCTCGTCCATGGGGTTGTCCTTGCCCCGGTACCGGACCGCCACCACCTCCTTGGCGGCCTGGCCGAAGCGGTCCACCCGCCCCTCCCGTTGCTCCAGGCGGTTGGGGTTCCAGGGGAGGTCGTAGTGGACCACGGCGGAGAACCCCCTTTGCAGGTTGATCCCCTCGGAAACGCAATCGGTGGCCACCAAGATGCGGGGGGACTCCTCCATCAGGGCCTCCACCGCCTCCCGGCGCAGGGAAGGATCCATCCGGCCCGTGACCGTGGCCACGTGGACCTTGGGAAAGCGTTGCCGCAACGCATCTCCCACGTACTCCGCCGTGTCCACAAAGTGGCACCAGACCACGGGGTGGTGTCCTTGCTGCAGGAGTTCCTCGAGGGTGGTGAGGAGGCCCTGGAGCTTAGGGTCCTTCTCGGGGGAGATGGCCTGGGCCAGGCGCCGGAGTTCCCGGAGGCTCCCGGGGCGGGCCTCCTCCACCACCTGGAGCAGGGGAGAGGGGGTTTCGTCCTCCGAGGCGGCCTCCGCCGACTCGTAGACCGTGGGGGCGTACCCTTCCAGGGCTTCCTCGTCCAGGCGCATCCGGCGCTCCAGGGCGGCGAGAGCGCTTCGGGGGCTGGACATAACGCTCCTGAGGAGGGTGAGGGCGCCCCACCAGCGGAGCCTCCGCCGCCCTTCCGCCAGCCCCTCGCTTCGCCGCACCACTTCCCGGGCGTAGGCGTAGGCCCGCTCGTAGAGGGCGCGGTACTCCGGGCTCAGGGTGTAGTGCCGATAGACCACCTTCCGCTCGGGAAACAGGGAGGCCCCCTCCCAGGTTTCGGCGATGTCCTTCCGGGTGCGTTGCACGAAGTGCTGGGCCAGACGAGCTCGCTTTTCCTCATCCAAGCCGCTTATGTCCCAGGCGGCGAACTCGGGGTGCAAAAGCCCGAGGAGGCGGCTAAAGGCTTCCGGGATGCCGCTGTGGGGGGTTGCGGTGAGGAGGAGGAGGTGGCGTTCGGGATCTTCCGCCAGGGCGCGGACCAACTCGTAGCGTTGTTGCAGAGTGGCGGTGGGTCCTCCCACGGCCCCGTGGGCCTCGTCCACGATGACGAGGTCCGGGGCCCCCTGGAGGAAGAGGGGCTTGTGGCGCTCGTGTTTCACGAAGTCGATGCTCGCCACCAGAACCCGGTGGGCGCCGTAGACGTTTTCCCCTGGGGGCACCTCCCGCTCCAGCCGGGCCAGGCTCCCAGCGGACACCACCACGGGTTCCAGGGCGAACTTGCCCTGGAGCTCCTCCACCCACTGCTCCAGGAGGTGGGGCGGGGCCAAGACGGCCAGCCTGCGGGCGAGCTTCCGGTCTAAAAGCTCTCGGGCGATCAGGCCCGCCTCCACCGTCTTTCCCACCCCCACGTCGTCGGCGATGAGAAGGCGGACCGGGTGAAGGCGCAGGGCCATGAGCAGGGGAACTAGCTGGTAGGGCCTGGGCCGCACCCCCACCCGGCCAAGGCTCCGCAAGGGGGCCACCCCGTCCCGCAAGAGAAGTTGGGCGCCTTGGGCGAAGAGTTGCAGGCGTTGCCAGGAGCCCGGCTTCTCCGCCCCTGGGGGCGGAAACACGGAGGGCCTCAGGCCCTCGTGGGGAAGCGCCGCTTCGAGGGAGGCCACCAGCCCCAGGTGGACGGGAAGGAGGGCGCTTTCCGCCCCGGCTAAGGAGCGGAGGTACAGGTACTCCCCCTGGCGATCGGCGAGGACCCAGTCCCGCTCCCGGTAGCGGACCAAACTGCCGAGATGGAAGGCGTTCGCTTGCGTCATAACCCACGCATTTGCAGGCCGAGGGTTCCCTACAGCCCCAGGAGGTCCATAAGCTCCCGAAGCTTCTCCTCCGCCGCCTTTCGCTTCTCCTGGGGGAGGGCCTCGAGGTCTAACCGTTTGAGCTTTTCCGCCACCTCGTGGTGCCAGGGCTTGGGTCGCGCTTCCCGCTTCAGGAGCTCCCGCACCCTGGCCTTGAGCTCCCTCAAGGAAAGCCCCGCCTTGGCCTCCTCCAAGAGGGCCTTCCGGGCCTCCTCCTCCTTCACCTTCTTGAGCTCCAAGGCGGCGGTGTAGGGGAGGGCCCCCGCCTCGAGGGCCTCCCTCAGGTCCTCGGGCAGGGTGAGGAGGGGGAGGCGGTTCTGCACGAAGGACTCCCAGGACATCCGCCCCAGGAGGCGAAAAACCTCCTCAACCTTCCCCGCCTCCGGGCTACCCATAACGTTATGGGTAGCTTTGCCCCCCTTCTCGTTCCGCATCCGGTGCAGGAGGCTCACCACCTCCTCCCGCCCCTTCCCGAGCTCCAGGGAGAGGAGGTCCAGGATCCCCACCGTTTCCTCGTAGGGGTTCAGGTCCTCCCGCTGCAGGTTCTCCAGGAGGGCGATGGCCTGGGCCGCCCGCTCGTCCACCTCCAGCACCACCACCGGGACCTCGGAAAGCCCCGCCATTTGGGCCGCCCGGTAGCGCCGCTCCCCGGCCACGATCTCGTACTTCCCGTCCCCCTTGGGGCGCACCAGGAGAGGCTCCAGGACCCCGTGGGCCCGGATGGACTCCGCCAGGGCCTTCAGGGAGGCCTCCTCGAAGCGGCGGCGGGGCTGGGGGCGGGGGAGGAGCTCCCCCAAAAGCGCCGTAGACGAAGCCGGGCGCTTCGCCTCTTCCACCAGTCCCTTTAGGTAAGCGCGGATAGCGCTCACACCACCACCTCCTCGTAGCGGAAGACCTCTTTGAGCAGGAAGTCCGCCAGTTTGGCGATCTCTTCCGCCGCCTCCTTGTCCCCCGTGAGCTGGATGGGCACCTGCTCCTCCGTAGCGCGGCGGTGCGGACCCGGGCGGTAGGCGATGCGGGGGGCCACAGGGGCGATCTCCTCCAGCTCCTTTATGGTGTCCAACACCCGGTTGTCCCCGGCGGTGCGGGCGTCGTACTTGGTGGGGACGAAGGCCCGGATGATGTGCGGCCTCCCGGCCACCCGCTCGGGGTCCACCTTGCGCAAGGCCTCCCGGTACTCCTTGGCCACCCCAATCACCGCCCGCAGGGCCTGCACCCCCTTGGCGCCGGTTTCCACAGGCACGATGAGCCCATCTCCCGCCAAGGCGGCCATCACCGCCAAAGAGCCCAGGGAGGGGAGGGAGTCCACGAAGACCAGGTCGTAGTCCGTAAGCTTCTCCAAGGCGGTGCGCAGGGCCAGCGCTCCCAGGGGCTTGCGGTCTAGCTCCAGCTCCCCCACCGCCAAGTCCACGGAGGCGGGCACCAGGTGGAGGTTCCGCCCCACCTCCCGGGGCCGAGGCAAAACGTCTTGCCGGATGACCCTAAGGAGGGTTTCCCCATCCTCTACGGTGCTCGGGTCCACACCAAGCCACGCCGTGAGGTTGGCCTGAGGGTCGGCGTCCACCAATAGGACGCGGTAGCCCCTCGAGGCCAGCTCAAACCCCAAGTCCCGGGCCAAGGAGGTCTTCCCCGCCCCCCCGGCGTGGGTGAAGAGGGTATATACCTGCCTGCCCCGCTCCGGGCCGTCAATCTCCACGGGGATGTACCAATAGTGGCCAAGGCGCACTGCCTCCACCCGGGCCTCCCGGATCCACTTCCGAGCCAGGCTTTCCGAGATCCCCTCCATGCGGGCCCACTCCGTGAGGGGCACCAGCCGCTCCCTTTTCATGGGGGAAGCCTACCAAGGAAGTGCGCTTTAGCGCAAGGGTCCTGTGCCGCCTCCCGTACTATCGGGCGGCGAAGCCCGCCACCCAGACGAGCTCGCAAGCCCCCGCCCCCGTATCCTTGCGGGTCGTGGAGGTGCGCCAAAAGAAGCCATCCGGTCCGTACACGTTCACCAAGTACCCCTCCAGGCGCACCACCTGCCCCGGCCGCGCCCGGGCCAGGGCCCGCTCCAGCGCCTGCGTAGCGGGGATCAGGTGCATGTTGGCGCTGCTTTCCACGATCTCCTGCAGGGGGATGGGGGGCTCCCCCGAGCCGGCGTAGAAGTAGAAGCGGTCCGCCTGCCACAAGCGCATCCGCCGAAGCACCGCCGTGTCCGACATCCGTCCCCAACCCAAGGCGAAGTCCCAAGGGGCAACGGCGGCCCCCCGGTCATAGCGGTAGCGGCGTTTGCTGAGGAGACGGGCCTCGAGGCGAAACCGGGCCACGGGCTCCACCCGATAAACCCCCTTGCGCCACGCCCGAGGGTCCTCGGGGCTTAGAGGGCCTTGGAAGGGCGGATCTGGAGCCAGCACCCCGGGCGGGGGCGGCTCTGGGCGGCCCCAAAGCCACACCACCCCCAAGACCAGGGCCAGGACCAGGAGCACCTTGGCCACAGGGCCATGCTACTCCTCCTTGGCCGCCGTGGGAAACACCTTGGCCCGGCCGTAGCCCAAGGCGGTCTTGGCCCCCACGCCGGCGAAGAAGGCGAAGCGCCCTAGGGCCCAAAGCCAAGCCCGCTCCTCCTCCGTGGCCCGGGGCAGGTGGTAGACCACTCGGCCCACGAAGCCCACGGTGTCCACCTCGGTCTCCGCCTTCAGGGTGCGCCCTTCCAACCACCGCACCGTGGTCCGCTCCAGGAGGGCTTCCCGCACCCCTTCCGGGGCCTTGAGGGGCCCGAAGGCCTCGAGGCGCCGAAGAAGGCTTTCCATCACCAGTTTGGGCTCGGGCACGGGGTAATGCACCCCCTTGCGGCGGAAGAAGGTGGGGCTGTGGAAGCGCAGGGGAAGGTCAGGCCCCAAGGGATTTTGGAAGAGGCGGGGGTAGGTGGACACGCCCGCCCAAGGATGGCCCTCCTGGAGCACCGCCCGCACGCGAAAGGGCTTGCCCAAACGCGCCGCTTCCCCCTCGAGGGCGAAGAGCCGGGGGGAAAGCCTGGCGTACAGCTCCTCCTTGAGGAAGCTCACCCGGGCCCAATACGCCCCCTCCTTCCCGCCGAAGCCCAGGGCAAAGGGGTTTTCCCCCTGGTCGTGCACCTCGGGGGCCACCTCCCGCAACAAGGCGTAGAAAAATCCCCTAAGCCCTAGGGGCTCGGGCGGGCCTTCCCCCTCGAGCAAAAGCACCACGGCGGCCAGCACCACGGGGCGATTTTACAGAAAAGGGGGTGTGGGGGCCATAATGCCCCGGTTTTCAAACCGGGGGGACCCCCACGCGCTCCGAAGGAGCGTGTAGCGGGATAAGCGAAAAGCGCGCTATCCTACGTGGAGGACGGGGATGCGCAAAGCCTTCAAGTACCGCCTCTACCCCACCCAACCCCAGGCCAAGGACCTGGAGCGCACCCTGGACCTCTGC
>NZ_BSRG01000022.1 GCF_040363165.1 Thermus sp. LT1-2-5
TCCTATCTGATCCAGGATGCTGGCCACCAGGCCCAGGTGGCCCAGGTCGTACACCTGTAGGTTGGGTGTGGTTTCCATCCCAAAATCCTAAGGCCAAGGGAGAGGGGTGCGGAATGTCGGGTAGGGGTTTTCTTCGGGCTTTATCCCGCCTGGCGTGCGGCCAGGTTGGACCCGGTGGAAGCCCTCCGGTACGAGTAGAAGGTGCCATGCGGGAACCTTCCCTTCCAGCAGGGTCCTGCGGCGGAGGCCCTAAAAGAGCTCCTCGCCAGGTTGAAGAAACGCTAGCGCAGGCGCTTGAGGGCCTCCTTGATGAGCTCTTGCGCCTTAGCCTTAGGATTTTGGGTGAGGAGGTCCAGGACCACGCTCCGCGCCTGCCCCTCCTTGAAGCCCAAGGCGGCCAGGGCCAGGACCGCTTCCTCCGCCGCCTCGCTTTCCACCCTTTCCTCGGTGAGGAGGCTTGGGGGGACCTTGCCCTTGAGCTCTAGGGCCAGGCGCTCGGCAAGCCGCCGCCCCACGCCGCTGGCTGCGGTGAGGAGCCGAAGGTCCCCCTCCGCCAGGGCCCGGGCCAGGAGCTTGGGGGTGAGGGCGGAGAGGAGGGAGAGGGCCACCTTAGGCCCCACCCCGCTCACGGAGAGGAGGAGCTCAAAGAGGGCGAGGCTTTCCTCATCGGGGAAGCCGAAGAGGGCGAGGCCCTCCTCTTTGAGCTGGAAGTGGGTGTGGACCGCCACCTCCTGGCCCTCCCTTAGGCTGGCCAGGAAGGGGCCGGGGGCCTGGACGAAGAACCCCACCCCGCCCACCAGGAGGAGGAAGCTCCCTTCCTCCTTCTTGAGGACCTTTCCCTGGAGGTAGCGGATCATCGGCCCTGGAAGCGGGGCAGGCGCTTCTCCCTAAAGGCCCTGACCCCTTCCTCGTGGTCCAGGGTGCGGCCCGCCTCCCCTTGCAGGATGGCCTCGAGGCCCAAGGCCTCTTCCAAGGAAAGCCGATAGGTTTCCAAGAGGAGCTTCCGCGTGAGGACGTAGGCCCGGGTGGGGCCTTGGGCCAGTTCCTGGGCCAGGGCTAGGGCCTCTTCCATAAGCCTTTCCGCCGGCACCACCCGGTGGACGAGGCCCAGGGCCAAGGCCTCCTCTGCGGAGAGGCGGGGGGAGAGGAAAAGGAGCTCTTGGGCCTTGGCTAGCCCCACGAGTCGGGGCAAGAGGAAGCTTAGCCCCGAGTCCGGCACCAGCCCGATCCGGACGAAGGCGGTGGTGAAGGTGGCCCCAGCGGCGGCTAGGCGCAGGTCCCCCCAAAGGGCGAGGCTCATCCCTGCGCCCGCCGCAGGACCGTTGACCGCCACCACCAAGGGCTTTTCCAGCCCGCTCATGGCCTCCACCACCCGGTTGTAGCGGCGGAGGTAGGCCTCGTAGTCGGGTTTTTCCTCGCCGAACTCCGTGAGGTCCTGCCCGGCGGAAAAGGCCCGCCCCGCCCCCGTGAGGAGGACGGCCCGCACCCCAGGGTCTTGGTTCGCCTCGGTCAAGGCCCGGTGAAGCTCCTCCAGGAGGGCGCCGGTGAGGGCGTTGAGCTTCTCGGGCCGGCTCAGGGTGAGGAGGAGGACGCCGTCGGTTTTCTCCCTCAGGACCATGGCCCCATTGTAAGGGGTGGCGCACCTACACCGGCTTTTGGTGTAGCGTAGATGAAGGGGTATACCGCCCCTTGAGGAGGCAGGATGGAGCTCACGCTGGAAAGCCAAGGTTACCTGGAGGCCCTCTACCGGGCGTATCTGGAGGACCCCTTTTCCCTGCCGGAGGAGTGGCGGCGCTACTTCTCCGCCCTTACCCTCGAGGACGGACGACGAGAACGCCCTTCCCCTAGTGTCCCCGTGGCGGAGGCGGTGGACCTAGGCTTCCTCCTCAAGGTGGAGCGCCTGGTCCAGGCCTACCGGGAGCTCGGGCACCTGGCGGCCCGGATAGACCCCTTAGGCGGGGAAAGGCCCAGGCCCAAGGCCCTCTCCCTGGAGGCCCAGGGCCTCTCCCCCAAAGACCTCTCCCGGCCCCTTCCTCCCTTCTTCGGCGCCCCCAGTTTGGGGGCCCTCCTGGAGCGGCTAGAGGCCACCTACCTGGGCCCCGTGGGCTTTGAGGTGGTCCACGTGGAGCCCGAGGAGCGGGAGTGGCTTCTGGCCCGCATAGAGGCTCCCTGGGAAAAGCCTTCCCCTGAGGTGCGCCGCCGCATGCTGGAGGCCTTAATGCAGGCGAGCCTCTTTGAGGCCTTTTTGCAACGGAAATACCTGGGGGCCAAAACCTTTAGCGTCGAGGGCCTAGAAGGCCTCATCCCCCTTCTTAAGGAGGCGGTGGTGGAGGCGGCGCGGCACGGGGTCAAGGAGGTGGTCCTGGGCATGGCCCACCGGGGTCGGCTGAACGTCCTGGCCCACGTGGTGGGGAAGCCCTTTGAGCGCATCTTCCGCGAGTTCGAGGAGATCTTCCCCGAGGGCTACAGCGGGGACGTAAAGTACCACCTGGGCTTCTCCAGCGACCAGGAAACCCCTTACGGCAAGGTCCATGTTTCCTTGACCTTTAACCCGAGCCACCTGGAGTTCGTGAACCCCGTGACCCTGGGGCGGCTTCGCGCCAAGCAGGACCGCTTCGCCGACCGGGAGAGGCGGCGGGGCCTGGCCATCCTCGTTCACGGGGACTCCGCCTTCATCGGCGAGGGGATTGTGCAGGAAACCCTAAACCTTTCCCAGCTTCCCGGCTACCGGGTGGGGGGGACCTTGCACGTGGTGGCCAACAACCAGCTGGGCTTCACCACCCTTCCCTCCGAGTACACCTCCTGCCGTTACCCCACGGACATCGCCAAGATGGTGGGGGCCCCCGTCTTCCACGTGAACGCTGAGGCGGTGGACGAGCTTTGGTTCGTCTTGCGCCTGGCCCTGGAGTACCGGAGCCGCTTCGGCAAGGACGTGGTCATCGACCTGGTGGGCTACCGCCGCCGGGGGCACAACGAAACCGACGAGCCCACCTTCACCCAGCCCGCCATGTACGCCCGCATCGCGCAAAGGCCCGAGCCGTGGAAGGTTTACGCCGAGCGGCTCGAGGCCGAAGGGGTGGTGCGCAACGAGGAGCTTAAGGCCCTGGAAACCGCCTACCTGGAGCAGCTGGAGGCCGAGTTCGCCCGGGTGAAGGCCGAGCCCGGCCCCGTGGTGCCCCACGGGCTTTCCGGCCTCTGGCAGGGCTACGTGGGGGGGCCGGACCCCCTGGTGCCCGAGGTGGAGACCAAGGTGGCCAAGGAGGCGTTGCGCAACCTGTTGGTGCGGCTCGCCACCGTGCCCGAGGGCTTCCAGGTCCACCCCAAGCTGAAGCGGTTCCTCGAGGCCCGCCTGGAGATGGCGGAGGAAAAGCGGCCCGTGGATTGGGCCACGGCGGAGGCCTTGGCCTTCGCCACCTTGGCGGCGGAGGGGCACCGGGTGCGCCTCACGGGGCAAGACGCCCTAAGGGGCACCTTCACCCAGCGCCACGCCGCCCTTTACGACTACCGTACCGGGGAGCGCTACATCCCTCTGGAGCACCTGGCGGAGGGGCAGGCCCCCGTGGAGATCCACAACTCCCCCCTTTCCGAGGCCGGGGTCCTGGGCTTCGAGTACGGCTACAGCCTGGACTACCCCGAGGGGCTCATCCTCTGGGAGGCCCAGTTCGGGGACTTCGCCAACGTGGCCCAGGTCTACATCGACCAGTTCCTGGCCAGCGCCGAGGCCAAGTGGGGGCGGCTTTCCGGGCTCGTCCTCCTCCTGCCCCACGGCCTGGAGGGCCAAGGCCCCGAGCACTCCTCCGCCCGGCTGGAGCGCTTCTTGCAGCTGGGGGCCAAGGACAACCTCCAGGTGGCCTACCCCACCACCCCTGCCCAGTTCTTCCACCTTCTGCGCCGCCAGGTGAAGCGGCCCATTCGCAAGCCCTTGGTGGTCATGACCCCCAAGAGCCTCCTCCGCCACCCCGAGGTGGTTTCCAGCCTGGAGGAGCTCGCCCAAGGCCGCTTCCAGAAGGTGATCCCCGAGCGGGTGAAGGGGGCGAGGAAGGTTCTCCTCACCTCCGGCAAGGTCTACTACGAGCTTTTGGCCAAGAGGCGGGAGCTTGGGGCGGAGGACGTGGCGATCCTGCGCCTCGAGCTCCTCTACCCCTTCCCCGAGGAGGAACTTAAGGAGGCCCTCGCCCCCTACCCCAAGAAGACCCCCGTGGTGTACGTGCAGGAAGAACCCGTTAACCAAGGGGCCTGGTGGTACCTCTCCGCCCGCTTCTGCGGGGAGATCTTCGGCCACCCCTTCAGCGTGGTGGCCCGGCCCGAGTCCCCAAGCCCCGCCGTGGGCTCGTCCAAGGTCCACCGTCTGGAGCAGGAAGCCCTTTTGGAAGAGGCCTTCAAGTGAGGAGGTAAAAGGTGGAAGAACTCAAGGTGCCCTCCGTGGGCGAAAGCATCGTGGAAGTGGAGATCGGCGCTTGGCTTAAGCAGGAGGGGGAACGCTTTGCCCAGGACGAGCCTTTGGTGGAGCTCATCACCGATAAGGCCACCCTGGAGCTCCCCGCCCCCTTCGCCGGCACCCTAAGGCAAATCCTCAAGAAGACCGGGGAGACGGCCCGGGTGGGGGAGGCCATCGCCCTCCTCGAGGCGGGGGTAGCGGCCCAGGCGGAAGCGCCCAAGCCCCCGGCCCAGGAGGCCCCGGAAGGCCCCTTGGCCATGCCCGCCGCCGAGCGGCTCATGCGCGAGAAGGGGGTTTCTCCGGAAGCGGTGCAGGGCACGGGCCTGGGCGGCCGCATCCTCAAGGAGGACGTGGAGCGCTACCTGGAGAAGCGGGAGGCCCCTAAGCCTGCCGAGCCCGCACCCCCTTCTCCTCCTGTGCCCCCGCCTTCCCAGGCGCCCGGCGACAAGCCCTGGCGGGTGAGCGAGGCGGTGCCCATGACCCCCTTGCGCCGCCGCATCGCCGAGCGCCTCCTTATGGCCAGGCAGACCACGGCCATGCTCACCACCTTCAACGAGGCGGACATGTCCGCGGTCATCGCCCTGCGCAAGGAGCTCGGGGAGGCCTTCCAGAAGAAGCACGGGGTGAAGCTCGGCTTCATGAGCTTCTTCGTCAAGGCCGTGGTCCAGGCCCTCAAGGAGATCCCCGAGCTCAACGCCGAGATCCGGGACAACGCCATCCTTTACCACCGCTACTACGACATCGGCATCGCCGTGGGCGGGGGCGAGGGGCTTGTGGTGCCGGTCCTGAGGGACGCTGACCGCCTCTCCTTTGCCGAGATCGAGCGGCAGATCGCCGACTTCGCCGAGCGTGCCCGCACGAAGAAGCTCAAACCCGAGGAGCTCATGGGGGGCACCTTCACCATCACCAACGGGGGCATCTACGGCTCCTTGAACTCCACCCCCCTCCTGAACCCGCCCCAGGTGGGCATCCTAGGCATGCACGCCATCCAGGAAAGGCCTGTGGCCCGGGAGGGGCAGGTGGTCGTTAGGCCCATGATGTACCTGGCCCTCTCCTACGACCACCGCATCGTGGACGGGCGCGAGGCGGTGACCTTTTTGCGCCGGGTAAAGGAGCTCATCGAGAACCCGGTGCGGCTCCTCTTGGAGGTGTAGCGTGTACGACCTCTTGGTCATCGGGGCGGGCCCTGGGGGGTATGTGGCCGCCATCCGGGCAGCGCAGCTCGGGATGAAGGTGGGGGTGGTGGAGAAGGAGAAGGCCCTGGGGGGGACCTGCCTCAGGGTAGGGTGCATCCCCTCCAAGGCCCTTTTGGAAACCACGGAGCGCCTCTACGAGGTGAAGAAGGGCCTCCTAGGGGCCAAGGTGGAGGGCTTCTCCCTGGACCTTCCCGCCCTCCTCGCCCACAAGGACAAGGTGGTCCAGGCCAACACCCAAGGGATCGAGTTCCTTTTCAAAAAGAACGGGGTGGCCCGCCACCAGGGCACGGCTCGCTTCCTTTCCCACCGCACGGTCTTGGTGGAGGAAACAGGGGAAGAGCTTTCCGCCCGCTATATCCTCATCGCCACGGGTTCCGCTCCCCTAATCCCCCCTTGGGCCCAGGTGGACTACGAGAGGGTGGTGACCTCCACCGAGGCCCTTTCCTTCCCTGAGGTGCCGGAGCGCCTCATCGTGGTGGGGGGCGGGGTGATCGGGCTCGAGCTCGGGGTGGTCTGGCACCGCCTGGGGGCGGAGGTCACCGTCCTGGAGTACATGGACCGCATCCTCCCCACCATGGACGCCGAGCTTTCCCGGGCGGCGGAGCGGGTCTTCAAAAAGGAGGGCCTAAGGATCCGGACCGGGGTGCGGGTGACCACGGTGATCCCGGAGGCCAAGGGGGCGCGGGTGGAGCTAGAGGGGGGGGAGGTCCTCGAGGCCGATCGGGTCCTTTTGGCCGTGGGCCGCAGGCCCTACACGGAGGGGCTTGGCTTGGAAAACGCCGGCCTAGCCCTGGACGAGCGGGGCCGCATCCCCGTGGACGAGCACCTGAGGACCCGCGTTCCCCACATCTACGCTATCGGGGACGTGGTCAGGGGCCCCATGCTGGCCCACAAGGCCAGCGAGGAGGGCATCGCCGCCGTGGAGCACATGGCCAAGGGCTTCGGCCACGTGGACTACCAGGCCATTCCCAGCGTGGTCTACACCCACCCGGAGGTGGCGGGCGTGGGCTACACGGAGGAGGAACTTAAGGAGCGAGGCATCCCTTACAAGGTGGGGAAGTTCCCCTACTCCGCCAGCGGCCGCGCCCGGGCCATGGGCGAAACGGAAGGGTTCGTCAAGGTCCTGGCCCACGCCAAGACGGACCGCATCCTGGGGGTTCACGGCATCGGGGCCCGGGTGGGGGACGTGCTGGCCGAGGCCGCCTTGGCCATCTTCTTCAAGGCCAGCGCCGAGGACCTGGGCCGCGCTCCCCACGCCCACCCCTCCTTGTCGGAGATCCTCAAGGAAGCTGCCTTGGCGGCGTGGGAGAAGCCAATTCACCTATAGGCAGGCAGGGCTTTCGGGCCGAGGTGCGAGGAGCACCTCGGCGTTTTGTATACTTATGCATACCCCCACCCGGGGGTAGACTGGGAGTTGGCATGAAGATCGTCTTGGCATACTCTGGCGGGCTGGACACCAGCATCATCCTCAAGTGGCTCAAGGAGACCTATGGCGCCGAGGTCATCGCCTTCACGGCGGACATCGGCCAAGGGGAAGAGGTGGAGGAGGCGCGGGAGAAGGCCCTAAGGACGGGGGCCTCCAAGGCCATCGCCTTAGACCTCAAGGAGGAGTTCGTGCGGGACTTCGTCTTCCCCATGCTCCGCGCTGCTCCCCTTTACGAGGGGTACTACCTCCTGGGTACCTCCATCGCCCGGCCCCTCATCGCCAAGTACCTGGTGAAGATCGCCGAGGAGGAGGGGGCGGAGGCCGTTTCCCACGGGGCCACGGGCAAGGGCAACGACCAGGTGCGCTTTGAGCTCACCGCCTACGCCCTGAAGCCCGAGATCAAGGTAATCGCCCCCTGGCGGGAGTGGAGCTTCCAGGGACGGCAGGAGATGATCGCCTACGCCCAGGCCCACGGCATCCCCGTGCCGGTGACCCAGGAAAAGCCGTACTCCATGGACGCCAACCTCCTGCATATTTCCTACGAGGGGGGGGTGCTGGAGGACCCTTGGGCCGAGCCTCCCAAGGGCATGTTCCGCATGACGGTGGACCCTGAGGAGGCCCCGGACGCCCCCGAGTACGTGGAGGTGGAATTTTTTGAGGGGGATCCGGTGGCGGTGAACGGGGAACGCCTTTCCCCCGCTCTGCTCCTCCAGAGGCTCAACGAGATCGGCGGGCGGCACGGGGTGGGGCGGGTGGACCTGGTGGAAAACCGCTTCGTGGGCATGAAGTCCCGGGGCGTCTACGAGACCCCGGGGGGAACCATCCTCTACCACGCCCGGCGGGCGGTGGAAAGCCTCACCCTGGACCGGGAGGTCCTGCACCAGCGGGACCAGCTTGCCCCCAAGTACGCCGAGCTCGTCTACTACGGCTTCTGGTACGCCCCCGAAAGGGAGGCCCTTCAGGCATACTTTGACCACGTGGCCAAGAGGGTCACCGGGGTGGCCCGTCTGAAGCTTTACAAGGGGAACGTCTACGTGGTGGGGCGCAAGGCGGAAAAGAGCCTCTACCAGAAGGAGCTGGTGTCCTTTGACGAGCTGGGCGGCTACGACCAGAAGGACGCTGAGGGGTTCATCAAGATCAACGCCTTGCGCCTACGGGTGCGGGCCATGGCGGAGGGGCGGCGTGGGGCATAGAACCTGGGGAGGGCGGTTCCAAGAGGGGCCAGACGCCCTGGCTGCCCGGTTCAACGCCTCCTTGGCCTTTGACCGGGCCCTTTGGCGGGAGGACCTTTGGCAAAACCGGGTCCACGCCCGCATGCTCCAGGCCGTGGGCCTTCTTTCGGAGGAGGAGCTAAAGGCCATCCTGAAGGGCTTGGACCAGATAGAGGGGGAGATAGAGGCGGGCACCTTTCCCTGGCGGGAGGACCTCGAGGACGTCCACATGAACCTCGAGGCCCGCCTCATAGAGCTCATCGGCCCCCCGGGAGGCAAGCTCCACACCGCCCGTAGCCGCAACGACCAGGTGGCCACGGACCTCCGGCTCTTCCTGCGGGGGGCTATAGACGAGCTTTTGGAGCTCCTCCTTTCCCTGAGGCGGGTCTTGGTAGGGGAGGCGGAAAAACACCTAGAGCCTCCTTACGTTCTTCCCGGCTACACCCACCTGCAACGGGCCCAGCCCATCCTCCTTTCCCACTGGTTCTTGGCCTACTACGAGATGCTCACCCGGGATGCCTGGAGGCTTGAGGACGCCCGCGCCCGCCTGAACGAAAGCCCCCTGGGGGCCGCCGCCCTGGCGGGGACGGGGTTCCCCATAGACCGCCACTTCACCGCCAAGGAGCTCGGCTTTGCCCGCCCCATGCGTAACTCCCTGGACGCCGTGGGGAGCCGGGACTTCGCCTTGGAGGTCCTTTCCGCCCTGAATATCGGCATGCTCCACCTTTCCCGCCTGGCGGAGGAGCTCATCCTCTACAGCACGGAAGAGTTCGGCTTCGTGGAGGTCCCCGACGCCTTCGCCACCGGCTCTTCCATCATGCCCCAGAAGAAGAACCCGGACATCCTGGAGCTCATCCGGGCCAAGGCGGGGAGGGTCCTGGGGGCCTTGGTGGGGCTTTCCGCCGTGGTGAAGGGGCTTCCCCTGGCCTACAACAAGGACCTGCAAGAGGACAAGGAGCCCCTTCTGGACGCCCTCGCCACCTACCGGGATAGCCTTAAGCTCCTGGCCGCCCTCTTGCCGGGCCTGAAGTGGCGCCGGGAGCGGATGTGGCGGGCGGCGGAGGAGGGGTTTTCCCTGGCCACGGAGCTCGCCGACTACCTGGCGGAAAAAGGGCTACCCTTCCGGGAGGCCCACCACGTGGTAGGGCGGCTGGTGCGGCGGCTTGTGGAGGAGGGCCGAAGCCTGAAGGACCTGACCCTGGCGGAGCTTAGGGCCCATCACCCCCTCTTCGCCGAGGACGCCCTGCCCCTTTTGCGCCTGGAAACCGCCATCCACCGCCGCCGTTCCTTTGGGGGCACGGCCCCAGAGGCGGTGCGGGAAAGGGTCTTGGAGGCCAAAAAGGAGGTGGGCCTTGCTTGAACTGGAACTTCCTACGGCAGCGCTTCCCGAGGTGCGCCCGCAGGTGGGGGTGGAGCTGAGAAAGGCGCGCCTGAGCGATGTGGACGCCATCTACTGGCTCATCCGCTACTGGGCGGAAAAGGGCTTGATGCTGGTGCGGAGCCACAGCCACCTTTACGAGAACATCCGCGACTTCCAGGTCCTGGAGGACGAGGACGGCCACATCGTGGGCACCGTGGCCCTCCACGTCCTCTGGCGGGACCTGGCGGAGATCCGGGGCCTCGCCGTTCACCCGGCCCGGCAGGGCCAGGGGCTGGGGCGCTGGCTTGTCCTGGGAGCGGAGCGGGAGGCGCGCGACCTGGGGCTTCCCAGGGTCTTCGCCTGGACGCTTCAGGTGAACTTCTTCCGCAACCTGGGCTACCAGGTAACGAGCCGGGAGGCGCTTCCCCCCAAGGTCTGGAGCGAGTGCAACGCCTGCCCCTTTTACGAGAACTGCCGGGAGATCGCCGTCATCAAGCACCTTTCCCCGGGGGCCTTCAGGGGCTAGAATGGGCGGGATGGGCGCCCTTACCCCATGGGAGGAGGAATGGCTGGAGTGAAGGAACGCGCCGTTTTGGTGCTGGAAGACGGCACCGTGTACCGCGGCTACGCCTTCGGCGCCCGAGGGAAGACGGTAGGGGAGGTGGTCTTTAACACCGCCCAGACGGGCTACCAGGAGATCATGACCGACCCCAGCTACCACGGGCAGATCGTGGTCATGACCTACCCCCATCAGGGCAACTACGGGGTCAACGTCTACGACATGCAGTCCAACCGCCCCTGGGTGCGGGGCTTTGTGGCCAAGGAGTTTAGCCGGGTGGCCTCCAACCCCCGCGCCCAGCAGACCATCGGGGAGTTCATGGAGTTCTACGGGGTGGTGGGGATTGAGGGCCTAGACACCCGGGCCCTGGTGCGCAAGATCCGGGAAGGGGGGGTCTTGAAGGGGGTCATCGCCCATGCCAGCCTTTTCGGCGCTCCCGACCACGCCTTTACCGAGGAGGAGCTGGAGGCGCTTCGCCAAGAGGCCAAGAACTGGACGGACATCGACGGGCGGGACATGACCCCCGAGGTCACCACCCCCTTGCCCTATGCCTGGCCCACCCTGAAGTCCGGGCGGCGCATCGTGGTCATGGACTTTGGCATCAAGCATGCCATCGTGGAGAACCTGGCCGCCTTGGGCTTTGAAATCTTGGTGGTTCCTGGCAAGACCCCGGCGAGCCAGATCATGGCCCTGGAACCCCACGGCCTTCTCATCAGCAATGGCCCCGGGGATCCCTCCATGCCCCGCTACGCCCACGAGACCATCTGGAAGCTCATGGGGCTGTTGCCCACCTTCGGCATCTGCCTGGGGCACCAGCTTCTGGCCTTGGCGGCGGGGGGGCGCACCTACAAGATGAAGTTCGGCCACCGAGGGGCCAACCACCCGGTGAAGAACCTCCTCACGGGCAAGGTGGAGATCACCAGCCAGAACCATGGCTACGCCGTGGACATAGACTCCCTCAAGGAGTTCCGCCCCACCCACATCAACCTCAACGACGGGACCCTCGAGGGCATGGCCCACGCCCGCTACCCTGTCTTCTCCGTGCAGTACCACCCCGAGGCCGCCCCCGGGCCCCACGACGCCCTCTACCTTTTCCGCCGCTTCTTGGAGGAGGTGGAGGCTTTCCACGGGGCCACGGGCCTCCCCGTGGAAAAACGCCGCGCCGACCAGCACGGGGTCTAGTAGTCCATGCCCCGGATGTTCCCCTCCTCGTCCACGTCGATCCGCAGGGCCTGGGGCACCTTGGGCAGGCCGGGCAGGGTTTCAATCCCTCCCATGTAGACCACCACGAACCCCGCCCCGAAGCGGCACTTAAGGTCCGTGACCCGCACGGTGAAGCCCGTGGGCCGGCCCCGGAGCTTGGGGTTATCGGACAAGGAGGTGGCGGCTTTGGCCATGACCACGGGCAAGGCCTCGCACCCTTCCTTCTTGGCGGCCTTCAGGGCCCGCTTGGCCTCCTCGCTCCATTCCACCCCTTGGGCCCCGTAGACCTTTTGGGCGATGGTGGCCACCTTTTCCTCCAAAGGAGCTTCCAAGGGGTAGAGGGGGCGGTAGGCGTGGGGAAGGGAGAGGGCTTCCAGGACCTTTTCCGCCAGCTCCAAGCCCCCTTCGCCCCCCTTGGCGTACACCTCGCTTAGGGCAAAGGGCAGGCCCTGCCCTTGGGCGAAGTCCCGCACCAGGGCAATCTCCTCCTGGAGGTCCGTGGGGAAGCGGTTCAGGGCCAAGACCGGGGTGTAGCCGAAAAGCCGCACATTTTCCACGTGCTTTTCCAGGTTGGCCAGGCCCGCTTTCACCGCCTTGGGGTCGGGCATCTCGTAGGCGTCCTGTCCCCCGTGGTAGCGAAGGGCCCGGATGGTGGCCACCAGGACCACCGCCTCGGGGATGAGCCCCGAGGTGCGGGCCACCACGTCCATGAACTTCTCCAGGCCCAGGTCCGTGGCGAAGCCCGCCTCCTGGACCACGTAGTCCGCCAGGCCCAAGGCGAACTGGCTCGCCCGCACGGAGTTGGTGCCGTGGGCGATGTTGCCAAAGGGCCCCATGTGGACGAAGGCGGGGTTCCCCTCCGCCGTCTGCACCAGGTTGGGCAAAAAGGCCTGACGCAAGAGGGCGGCCATGGCCCCCACCGCCCCCAGGTCCTTGGCGTAGACCGGCTTGCCCTCGAGGGTGAAGCCCAGGCGGATCTCCCCCAGGCGCCGCTTCAGGTCCCGGAAGTCCCGGGCCAGGCTCATGAGGGCCATGACCTCGCTGGCCACGGTGAGCTCAAACCCCCCTTCCCGGGGTACCCCATGGGCCTTTCCCCCCAGGCCCAAGACGATGTGGCGCAGGGCCCGGTCGTTCATGTCGATGGCCCGCTTGAGCTCAATGCGCCTCGGGTCAATCCCGAGCTCGTTGCCTTGGTGCAGGTGATTGTCCAAAAGGGCGTTCAAGAGGTTCACCGCCGAGGTCACGGCGTGGAAGTCCCCGGTGAAGTGAAGGTTGATCTCGTGCCGGGGTTCGATGCGGGCCTTCCCGCCCCCCGTGGCCCCGCCCTTCACCCCGAAGACCGGGCCCAAGGAGGGCTCCCGCAAGGCCAAAGCCGCCCGCTTGCCCAGCCGCCACAGGCCGTCCACCAGGCCGATGGCGGTGGTGGTTTTGCCTTCCCCCGCCGGGGTGGGGGTGATGGCGGTAACCAGGATCAGGCGCCCCTTGGCCTTGGGGGGTTCGCCCAAGACCTTGGCCATGTGCGGTCCGTAAAGGTAAAGCCGCTCGCGGCCCAGGCCCAGCTTGGCCGCCACCTCCTCGATGGGTAAGAGCGCTTCCTTGACGATCACGGGGTAAGCTTACCCCTTCTGCCTAGGGAGAGAAGTCCCGGTTGCCCCCGGAAAGCACCAGGGCCAGGGTCTTGGGCAGGCTCGCCCCGTGCTCCAGCACCGCCGCCAGGGGCAAGGCCCCCGTGGGCTCCACCACCTGCTTGGTGCGGGTGAAGAGGAGGCGTTCCGCCTCGAGGATGGCCTCCTCGCTCACGGCCAAAACCCCGTCCGCCTTCTCCTTCAGGATGGGGAAGGTGAACCGTCCCAGGCTTAGGGTGCGCACCCCGTCTGCCCGGGTTTTAGGGGCCTTTTCCAGCCGCACCCTCTCCCCGCGGAGGAGGCTTTGCCGGGCGTCGTCTGCCCCCACGGGCTCCACGCCCAAGACCCGGGTGGAGGGGGAAAGGGCCTTCACCGCCGTGGCCACCCCGGCGAGGAGCCCACCCCCGCCCACGGGGGCCAGGACCGCCTCGGGGAAAAGGCCTTCTTTCGCCGCCTGGGCCAAAAGCTCCAGGCCCACCGTGCCCTGCCCCGCCACCACCAAGGGGTCGTCAAAGGGGTGGAGGAAGGCGTAGCCGGTTTCCTGAAGGAGGGCCTGGGCCACCTCCTCCCGGTTTTCCACCGTGACGCCTTGGTCCACGATCTCGGCCCCGTAGGCTCTGGCCGCCTCCTTTTTGAGGGGGCTTGCGTCCTCGGGCATGACAATAAGGGCCTTGACCCCGAGCACCCGGGCGGCGTAGGCCACGCCTTGGGCGTGGTTGCCACTGGAAACCGCCAGAAGGCCTTTGGGGGCTTCTAGGGTGAGGGCCTTAGAAAGGGCCCCCCGCGCCTTGAAGCTCCTCGTCTTTTGCAGGTGCTCGCCCTTAAGAAGGAGGCGTTTGCCCAAAAGGGCGTCTAGGAGGCTAGAGGTGAGCAAGGGGGTGCGGTGGGTGTAGGGGGCGATGCGCCGGAAAGCGGCGTAGAGTTCCGCAAGGTCCATGCCCCCATCATGCCAGGGTGGACACCCCCGCCCAAGGGCGCTAAAGTGGTAGGGGTATGGACTTCCTTTACACCCTCGTCATCCTCCTTTACCTGGGCGTGGCCGGGCTTTTGGTCTACCTGGTCCTGGTGCAGGAACCTAAGCAGGGGGCAGGGGACCTCATGGGCGCATCCACCGATCTCTTCTCCGCCCGCGGCGTCACCGGGGGCCTTTACCGCCTCACCGTGATCCTAGGGGTGGTCTTCGTCGCCTTGGCCCTCTTGATCGGCCTCTGGCCCCGTTGACAAGTGGCCCTCCCCCCGGTACCATAGGCGTTGCCTGGGGCCGTGGCGCAGTTGGGAGCGCGCCTCAATGGCATTGAGGAGGTCAGGGGTTCGAATCCCCTCGGCTCCACCAGAAAGCCCCCCGTAAGGGGGGCTTGCGCTTGCGGGAAGCCGGTGGCTTGGGTATAGTGGAAGACCGGTAGGCCCTTTGGGGCTTCGGGAAGGGGAAGGCCATGTTCGCGATCGTCAAGACGGGTGGAAAACAGTACCGGGTGGAGCCCGGGCTTAAGCTCAAGGTGGAGAAGCTGGCCGCCGAGCCCGGCAGCCACGTGGAGCTCCCCGTCCTTCTCTTGGGGGGCGAGGGGGTGCGGGTGGGGACCCCCTTTGTGGAGGGGGCCAAGGTGGTGGCCGAGGTGTTGGCCCACGGCCGGGGCAAGAAGATCACCATCTCCAAGTTCAAGGCCAAGGTCCAGTACCGGCGCAAGAAGGGGCACCGCCAGCCCTACACCGAGATCCTCATCAAGGAGATCCAGGGGTGAGCCATGGCGCATAAAAAGGGTCTAGGTTCTACCAAGAACGGCCGCGACTCCCAGGCCAAGCGCTTGGGCGTGAAGCGTTACGGCGGCCAGGTGGTGCGGGCGGGCAACATCCTGGTCCGCCAGCGGGGCACCAAGTTCAAGCCTGGCAAGAACGTGGGCATGGGCCGGGACTTCACCCTCTTCGCCCTGGTGGACGGGGTGGTGGAGTTCCAGGACAAGGGGCGTCTGGGCCGTTACGTGCACGTGCGCCCCTTGGCGTAAGGTGTTCCAAGACGTTCTCCTCATCACCGTCGCCGCCGGCAAGGGTGGCGACGGCGCCGTTTCCTTCCGCCGGGAAAAGTTTGTGCCCAAAGGGGGGCCGGACGGGGGGGACGGGGGGCGGGGGGGGAACGTGTACCTGCGGGCCCGGGGGAGCGTGGATTCCCTTTCCGAGCTTCCCAAGCGCACCTACAAGGCCGAGGACGGGGAGCACGGCAAGGGAAGCGGCCAGCACGGGCGGGCGGGGCGGGACCTTTACATTGAGGTGCCCCGGGGGACCCGGGTTTACGATGCCGACACCGGGGAGCTTTTGGGCGACCTGACCCAGGAAGGGGAGGTCCTCCTGGTGGCCCGGGGCGGGGAAGGGGGGCGGGGGAATGTCCACTTCGTCACCCCTACCCGCCAAGCCCCCCGCTTCGCCGAGGCGGGGGAGGAGGGGGAAAAGCGCCGGCTCCGGCTAGAGCTCATGCTCATCGCCGACGTGGGCCTGGTGGGCTACCCCAACGCCGGGAAGTCCAGCCTGCTGGCGGCCACCACCCACGCCCACCCCAAGATCGCCCCCTATCCCTTCACCACCTTGAGCCCCAACCTGGGGGTGGTGGAGCTTTCCGAGGAGGCCCGCTTTACCCTGGCGGACATCCCCGGGATCATCGAGGGGGCGAGCCAAGGCCGGGGCTTGGGCCTCGAGTTCCTGCGCCACATCGCCCGCACCCGGGTCCTCCTTTACGTTTTGGACGCCGCAGAGGAGCCCAAGCGGGCCCTTGCCACCTTGCGCCAGGAGATCGGCGCCTACGACCCCGCCCTCCTCCGCCGCCCGGCCCTCATCGCCCTCAACAAGGTGGACCTCCTCCCCCCCGAGGAGGTGGAGGCCAAGGTGGCGGAGCTCCTTCCCGAGGGCCTACCTGTCCTGCCGGTGAGCGCCTTGACGGGGGAGGGACTGGACGCCCTGAAGGAGGCCCTATGGAGCCTGGTCCAGGCCACCCCGGCCCCGGAGCTGCCCCAGCCCGCCTTCCGGCAGGAGGTGCGGGCCGGGGTGGAGGTGGTGCCCGTGGCCGAGGGGGTCTACGAGGTGCGGGCCCCCGAGGTGGAGCGCTACCTTCGCCGCATCAAGGGGGATCTGGCTGAGGCGGCGGGGTATTTGCAGGAGGTCTTCCGGCGCCACGGGGTGGAGGCGGCTCTCAGGGCCAAGGGGGTGCGGGCGGGGGATGTGGTGCGCCTAGGGGGTCTGGAGTTTGAGTACATCCCGGAGGGATAGGGTGCGGATCGGCCTTTTCGGCGGTTCCTTCGACCCCATCCACCTGGGGCATCTCCTTGCCGCCAGCGAGGCGGCCAGCGCCCTGGGCCTAGACCGAGTCCTCTTCGTGGTGGCCGCCCGGCCTCCCCACAAGACCCCGGTGGCCCCCCCGGAGGCGCGGTACGAGATGGTCCTCCTGGCCACGGCGGAGGACCGGCGGTTTTGGGCCTCGAGGCTAGAACTGGACCGCCCGGGTCCCAGCTACACCGTGGACACCCTGGAGGAGGCCAGGAGGCTTTTCCCCGAGGACGAGCTCTTCTTCATCACCGGGGCCGACGCCTACCGGGATGTCCTCACCTGGAAGGAGGGGCACCGCCTGCCTGAGCTGGCCACCCTGGTGGCCGTGGCCCGCCCGGGGTATCCTTTGGAGGCGATGCCCGTGCCCGTGGTGCCCCTATGGGTGCCGGAGGTGGGCATCTCCAGCACCGAGATCCGGCGGCGTATCCGCCAAGGGCTTTCCATACGCTACTGGGTGCCCCGGGCCGTGGAGGTGTACCTTGCAAAGCACGCCCTTTACCGCTGAGCTGGTGGAGAAGGTCAAGCCCTTGGTGCGCCCCGAGCGGTGGGCGCACATCCTGCGGGTGGCGGAGCTGGCCCGCACCATCGCCGAGCGGAATGGCTTAGACCCCGAGCGGGCCTATCTGGCGGGGCTTCTCCACGACGCCGCCCGGGACCTTCCCCTGGAGGAGCTTTTGCGCCTGGCCCCGCCGGAGAACGAGGTGGAAGAGGCCCATCCCTTGGCCCTCCACGGCCGGGCGGCCCGCAGGCTCGCAGAGGCCTGGGGGGTGGAGGACCTCGAGGTCCTGGAGGCCATAGAAGGGCACGTGTACGGGGTATCCCCCGAAAACCCCTTGGGCATGGCCCTCTACGTGGCCGACGTCTCCGAGCCGGGAAGGGGGGTGAACGGGGAGATCCGGGAGCTCGCCCTTGCGGGGAGGCTTCTCGAGGCCTACCAGAAGGCCGTGGCGAACAAGGTGGAATATCTGCAGAAAAAGGGCATCCCCGTTCACCCCCGGACCCTTCAGGTGTACCAGAGCCTTTTCCATGCGCCCTAGGCTTTCCCTCCTCCTCTTGGCCCTAACCCTCTTCGCCCTGGGAGGGGTCCTCTCCCTGCCGCGGCCAGAGCAGGAGGAGGCGGTGCGCCCCACCCGGACCGGGGAACTGCCGGAGATGGGGGTGGTGGTGGCGGCCCGGGACATCGAGTACTGCGGCTACCACACCCCCTGCGGCCCCGGCTCCCGCACGGACACCATCTTCTACCTGCGCCTGCGGGGCCAGGAGGCCAAGGGGGTGGCCATTCCCCGCGACCTCTATAGCCCCCTGGTGGGGGGCAAGGTGAACGCCGCCTACGGCCGGGGCGGGGCGGAGCTCTTGAAGCGGGCGGTGGCCGAGGCCACGGGGATGGTGGCGGAAAGGCACCTCGTCCTCACCCTGGAGAGCGTGGCCCGGGTGGTGGACGCGGTGGGGGGGGTGGAGGTCTATCTGGAAAGGCCCATGCGCTACACCGACCGGGCGGCTAAGCTCTTCATAGATTTCCCCGCAGGCCGCCTCCACCTCAACGGGGAGGAGGCGGTGAAGTACATGCGCTTCCGCCACGATGCCCTGGGGGACTACGCCCGGCTGGACCGCATCAAGGAGGTGGTGGTCCAGGTCCTGCGCAAGGCGCAAGACCCTCGCACCTGGCCCGCCCTTGTCCTGGCCCTGCGGGAGGCCTGGGCGGGGTTGGACACCGACCTTTCCCTGGAGGAAGCCCTGGGCTACCTGCCCGCCCTCCAAGGGCTAAGGGTTTCCTTGGCCACCCTGCCCACCCGGGAGGGCCCAGGCACCTTCCTCTACGTGGACGAGGAGGCCCGGGCCCGTTTCCTCGCCGCTTTCTTCGGTGCAAGCCCTCCTCTGGTTCCCCCAGAGGCCCCGGTGGTCCTGCGGGGGGAAGGGGCGCTTTTGCGCTGGGGGCAGGTCCTTTTGGAAAGGGAGGGGGTAAGGCCCCTCTTGGAGGAGGTGAGGGTGGAAAAAAGTGCCGTCTACGCCAAGGACCCCCTGGCTGGGCTCTACTACGCCGAGCTCTTCCACTTGCCCCTTCTCGCCCCGCATAGGCCCCTCACGGGCGTAGCGGTGGAGCTAGGGGAGGACCTGCTACAATAGGGTTAGATGGTGAAGACCAAGGAGGCGGTGGAGCTCGTCGGACGCATCAAGGATCTTCTTTGGGAAAAAAAGGCGGAGAACGTGGTGGCCCTGGACCTCAGGGCCGTTTCCGAGAGCCTGGACTACTTCGTGGTGGCCAGCGCCACCAGCACCCCGCACCTGGAGGCCCTGGGGCGGCACGTGCAGGAGAAGCTGGAGGAGGAGGGCCTATTCCCCCGGCCCACGGAGGGGCAAAGCGCCCGCTGGGTGGTGCTGGACTACGGGGAAGTGGTGGTCCACCTCATGACCCCCGAGGCCCGGGAGTACTACGATCTCGAGGGCTTCTGGGCCGACGCCGAGCGGCTCTAGTCATTTGAGGCGGGGCGGGGCCAGGGGCCCCATGATGAACCGCTGGAAGGCCAGGTAGAAGCCCAGGTAAACCAGGAGCTGAAACCAGAAGCTTTCCGCCACCTTGAGCCCCAAGGCCGCCGCCAAGAGGATCAGGGCCACCGCCCCCATCATCACCAAGGTGGTGCGAAGAAAAACCCCGGGCAAGTACTTTAGGGCTTCCCGGAAGGTCTTGGGCCGGCGCGCTTCCCATTCCTTCAGGGCCTTTTTCTTGAGCTTCTCCTCCCGCTTTCTCCTGCCCACAGGCAAAGTATACTGGGCCCCGTGAACGTGGTCCGCACCGTGGCGGAACTTCGGGCGGCCTTGCCCCGGGAGGGGGTGGGTTTCGTGCCCACCATGGGCTACCTCCATGCCGGCCATCTGGCCTTGGTGCAAAGGGCTCGGGCGGAGAACCCCTTCGTGGCGGTGTCTATCTTCGTCAACCCCTTGCAGTTCGGGCCCGGGGAGGACTACCACCGCTACCCCCGGGACCTGGCGCGGGACCAGGCCCTTCTGCAGGAAGCGGGGGTGGACCTCCTCTTTGCCCCCAGCGTGGAGGAGATGTACCCCCAAGGCTTCGCCACCCGGGTATCGGTGGAAGGTCCCCTCACCGCCCTTTGGGAAGGAGCGGTGCGCCCCGGCCACTTCCAAGGGGTGGCCACGGTGGTGGCCCGGCTTTTCCTCCTGGTGGGGCCTCGCCGGGCCTATTTCGGCGAGAAGGACTACCAGCAACTCCTGGTGATCCGCAAGATGGCCCAGGACATGGGCTTTCCCCTGGACGTGGTGGGGGTGCCCACGGTGCGGGAGGAGGACGGCTTAGCCCTTTCCAGCCGCAACGTGTACCTTTCCCCCGAGACCCGGAAGAAGGCCAACGTGCTCTACCGGGCCCTTACGGCCATGCGGGAGGTGGCGAGAAAGGGGGGTAGCGTGGCCCAGGCCCTGAGGGCGGGGGAGGCGGTGTTGGCGGAGGTCCCCGAGTTTAAGAAGGACTACTTGGCCCTGGTACATCCGGAAACCCTCCTGCCCCTTTCCGACTGGGTGGAGGGGGCCAGGGGCATCGTGGCCGGGCGCTTTCCCGAAGCCAGGCTCATCGACAACCTGGAGGTTCTCCCATGAGCGAGGCCCTGCAAGAGGGAAAGCAAAGCCTTTTGGAGATGCTCAAGGCCATGGTCCAGGCCCGGGCTTCGGACATCCACCTGCAGGCGGGGGCTCCCCCGGTGGTGCGGGTGGACGGGAAGCTGAGGCCTTTTGGCAACCGGCCCCTGACCCCGAAGGACACCGAGGCCATCGTGCGGGCCCTCCTCACCCCCGAGCAACAGGAGGAGCTGGAGTACCGCAAGGAGATGGACTTCGCCTACACCATCCCCGGGGTGGCCCGTTTCCGTTGCAACCTCCTTCGGCAACGGGGAAGCTTCGGCCTGGTGATGCGGGTAGTGGCGGAGGTCATCCCCAGCTTTGAAGCCTTGGGCCTGCCCCGGGAGGTGTTGGAGGGCTTGGCGGCCAAGGAGCGGGGGCTCATCCTGGTCACCGGGCCCACGGGAAGCGGCAAGAGCACCACCTTAGCGGCCCTTATAGACCACATCAACCTGCACTATGCCAAGAACATCATCACCATCGAGGACCCCATAGAGTTTTTGCACAAGCACAAGAAGAGCCTGGTGGTGCAGCGGGAGGTGGGGCTGGACACCGATAGCTTTTACTCCGGGGTCAAGTACGCCATGCGCCAGGATCCCGACGTGATCCTCATCGGGGAGATGCGGGACAAGGAAACGGTGGAAGCCGCCCTCATGGCGGCCCAGACCGGGCACCTGGTGCTGTCCACCCTGCACACCCTGGACGCCTGGCGCACCATCAACCGGATCATCGAGTTCTTCCCCCTTCACGAGCACCAACAGGTGCGCATCCTCCTGGCGGAGTCCCTCCTCGGCATCCTTTCCCAGCGCCTCCTGCCTCGGGCGGATGGGCAGGGGCGGGTGCTGGCCCTGGAGATCCTCATCGCCACCCCGTACGTGCGGGAGCTCATCAAGGACGAGGACAAGACCCCGCAGATCAAGGAGGCCATGATGGAAGGGGGCATCCACGGCATGCGCACCTTTGACCAGCACTTGGTGGAGCTCTACACCCAGGGCCTCATCTCCCTGGAGGACGCCCTTTCCGCCGCCACCAGCCCCCACGAGTTCCGCCTCCTCCTCACCAAGGCCACGGGGCAGGCCTACTAGGCCTTGTTTCCACGCTTCCACGCCCAGGGTATAATCCCGGGCGGAGGCGCTTATGCTGGTGACGGGACTGGAAATCCTCAAGAAGGCGCGGGCCGAGGGGTATGGGGTGGGGGCTTTTAACACCAACAACATGGAGTTCACCCAGGCCATCCTCGAGGCCGCCGAGGAGCTCAGGAGCCCGGTGATCCTGGCCCTCTCCGAGGGGGCCATGAAGTACGGGGGCCGGGCCCTCACCCAGATGGCGGTGGCCCTGGCCAAGGAAGCGCGGGTGCCCGTGGCTATCCACCTGGACCACGGTTCTAGCTACGAGAGCGTCCTTAAGGCCCTGCGGGAAGGCTTTACCAGCGTCATGATCGACAAGTCCCACGAGGACTTCGAGACCAATGTCCGGGAAACCAAGCGGGTGGTGGAGGCGGCCCACGCCGTGGGGGTTACGGTGGAAGCGGAGCTGGGCCGCCTGGCGGGGATCGAGGAGCACGTGGCGGTGGACGAGAAGGATGCCCTCCTCACCAACCCCGAGGAGGCCCGGATCTTCATGGAGCGCACCGGGGCCGACTACCTGGCGGTGGCCATCGGCACCAGCCACGGGGCCTACAAGGGGAAAGGACGCCCCTTCATCGACCACCCCCGCCTGGAGCGCATCGCCCAGCTTGTCCCCGCCCCCCTCGTTCTCCACGGGGCGAGCGCCGTGCCGCCCGAGCTCGTGGAGCGCTTCCGCGCCGCCGGGGGGGAGATGGGGGAGGCGGCGGGCATCCACCCCGAGGACATCAAGAAGGCCATCGCCCTGGGCGTGGCCAAGATCAACACCGACACCGACCTGCGCCTCGCCTTCACCGCCCTCATCCGGGAAACCCTGGGGAAAAACCCCAAGGAGTTTGACCCCAGGAAGTACCTGGGCCCGGCCCGGGAGGCGGTGAAGGAGGTGGTGAAAAGCCGCATAGAGCTCTTCGGCTCCGCGGGCAAGGCCTAGGACCGGGGCTTTGGCGTAGCATGGGTCCATGAACCCCGTGCTCTTCATCCGCGAGAAGCGGGAGGGAGGAAAGCACCAGAAAGAAGACCTAAGGGCTTTCCTTCTCGGTTACCTAAAGGAGGAGGTCCCGGACTACCAGGTGGCCGCCTGGCTCATGGCCGCCTTTCTCCGGGGCCTGGACCGGGAGGAAACCCTTTGGCTCACCGAGACCCTGGCCTACTCGGGCAAGGTCCTGGACCTCTCGGGCCTACCCCACCCCGTGGACAAGCACTCCTCGGGCGGGGTGGGGGACAAGGTGAGCCTGGTGGTGGGGCCCATCCTGGCGGCCAGCGGGTGCACCTTCGCCAAGATGTCCGGCCGGGGCCTGGCCCACACCGGGGGGACCATCGACAAGCTGGAGTCCGTGCCCGGCTGGCGGGGGGAGATGACGGAGGCGGAGTTTTTGGAAAGGGCCCGGCGGGTGGGCCTCGTCATCGCCGCCCAAAGCCCCGAACTCGCCCCCTTAGACGGAAAGCTTTACGCCCTTCGCGACGTCACCGCCACCGTGGAGAGCATCCCCCTCATCGCCAGCTCCATCATGAGCAAAAAGCTCGCTGCTGGGGCGCGGAGCATCGTCTTGGACGTGAAGGTGGGCAAGGGAGCCTTCATGAAGACCCTGGAGGAGGCCCGTCTCCTGGCCAAGACCATGGTGGAGATCGGCCAAGGGGCGGGGAGGCGGGTGAAGGCCCTTCTCACCAGCATGGAGGCCCCCTTAGGCCGGGCGGTGGGGAACGCCATAGAGGTGCGGGAGGCCATTTTGGCCCTTAAGGGGGAAGGCCCGGAGGACCTCTTGGCCGTGGCCTTGCGGCTTGCGGAGGAGGCGCTTCTGCTGGAGGGCTTAGACCCAGGCCTTGCCCGGGAGTCCCTGGAAAGCGGGGCCGCCTTGGAGAAGTTCCGCGCCTTCCTCGAGGCCCAAGGGGGTGACCCCAGGGTGGTGGAGGACTTTTCCCTCCTCCCCTTGGGGGAGGAGCTTCCCCTAAGGAGCGGAGAGGCCGGGGTGGTGCGGGAGGTGGACGCCTACCGGGTGGGCCTGGCGGTGTTGGCCCTGGGGGGTGGGCGGCGCAAGAAGGGCGAGCCCATCGACCCCGGGGTGGGGGTCTACCTTCTCAAGAAGCCCGGGGACCGGGTGGAGCAGGGCGAGGCCCTGGCCCTCCTCTACCACCGGGGCCGGGGGGTGGAGGAGGCCTTGGACCACCTGCGCCAAGCCTTCGTCCTGGGCGAGGCGGCGAGCCCAAGCCCCTTGGTCCTCGAGGCGGTGGGGTAGGGTATACTCTTCCGGATGAAAAGGCGGCCCGTGCGCTACACCCTCCTCCTGGCCAAAAGCGGCGGGGGAAGCCGCGCCGTAAGCCTTCCCGGGTGGGTGGCCCTCCTCCTCTTAGCCCTTTTGGCCTTCTGGAGCGGGGCTAACCTTTACTTCTGGCACCGGGCCAAGGAGGCCCGGGACTTGGAGGCCAGAATGCGGGCCCTCTCCCACGAGGCCCGGAGGCTTTCCTTGGCCTTAGAGGCGGAGAAGGCCAAAAACGGGGCGCTTTCTGAGGAGGCGGAGCGCACCAAGCAGGAGCTGGAGGCCTTGAAAAAGGCTATTGACGAGCTCCGCCGCCGCGCCGGGCTTTCCCCTTTGAACGCCCTGCCCGTGCGCTATCAGGCGGGGGGCCAGGGCGGCGGGGCCATGGCGGGGTGGGCGGAGGTGCGGGCCACGGTGCTGGACCTGCAAAACCAGGTGCGGGAGCTGGCCCCGGCCCTGGAGCGAACCCTGGAGATCGAGGCAAGCCTTCCCCGGGGGCTCCCCCTCAGGGGCTATGGGGGCATCACCTCCTATTTCGGCACCCGGAAGAACCCCTTCGGCCCCGGCCTGGAGTTTCACGACGGCCTGGACTTTGCTGCCCCCTACGGGGCTCCCGTGTACGCCACGGGTGGCGGGGTGGTGGCCCGGGTGGGCTGGATGGGGCCGTATGGCCTCGCCGTTCTCCTGGACCATGCGGAGGGCTACCAGACCCTCTACGGCCACCTTTCCCGCGTGTGGGTGCGGCCCGGGGAAAGGGTGGAAAGGGGGCAGGTGCTGGGCCTGGTGGGCTCCACGGGACGCTCCACCGGGCCCCACCTCCACTACGGCGTCTACCGCCAGGGGGTGGCCTTGGACCCCAGGCCCTACCTCCAGGCCCACCGGTAAAATGGGGCGGATGCTGGCAAGGAGGCAGAACACCCTCACCTACCTGAGCCCCGAGACCGAGGTCCTGGGCGACCTCAAGGCTAAGGGTCAGGTGCGCATCGACGGCCTGGTGCGGGGCTCGGTCTACGTGGAGGGGGAGCTGGAGGTGGGGCGGACGGGCCGCATAGAAGGAGAGCGGGTGGAGGCCCAAACCGTCCAGATCCACGGGGAGGTGAAGGCGGACATCACCGCCGCCAAGGTGGCCCTTTCCAAGACCGCCCGCTTCACGGGAAGCGTGCGGGCCCAGGCCCTGGACGTGGAGGCGGGGGCGGTCTTCATCGGCCAGAGCCTGGCGGGGGAGAGCCGGGCCCTCGAGGCCCCCAAGGAGGCGTAGCGTGGCCCTAGAACGGCTTTTCCGCCGCAAGCGCCCAAGCGGGGAGAACCGGGACGTCCCTGAGCTTTGGACCAAGTGCGAGGCTTGCGGGGCCCAGCTCTACAAGAAGGAGTTTAGGGAAAACCTCTACGTCTGCCCCAAGTGCGGCCACCACCACCGCATGTCCGCCGCCGAGCGGGTGGCCATGCTGGCGGATGAGGGAACCTTTCAGGAAACCACCCGCCTCGCCCCCTTGGACCCCCTGGGCTTCGTGGACACCAAGCCCTACGCCGAGCGCCTGCAAGCCTACCAGAAGGAAACGGGGCGCAAGGACGCCATCCTGGGCGGCACCTGCGCCATCGGCGGGGTCCCGAGCGTCCTCTTGGTCATGGATTACGCCTTCGCCGGCGGCTCCATGGGGAGCGTGGTGGGGGAGGAGATCGCCCGGGGAGTGGAGCGGGCAGCGGCGGAGGGAAGGGCCTTGGTCATCGTGGCCGCCTCGGGGGGCGCGAGGATGCAGGAAGCGGCCCTTTCCCTCATGCAGATGGCCAAGACGGTGATGACCCTGGACCTCCTCTGGGCCAAGCGCCTTCCCTACGTTTCCATCCTCACCGACCCTACCACGGGCGGGGTCACGGCTAGCTTCGCCGCCCTGGCCGACGTGATCTTCGCCGAGCCCGGGGCCCTCATCGGTTTCGCCGGCCCCCGGGTCATCCGCCAGACCATCCGCCAGGAGCTTCCCGAGGGCTTTCAGCGCGCGGAGTTCCTCCTGAAGCACGGTATGGTGGACCGGGTCACGGACCGGCGCCGCCTCAAGGCCGAACTGGTCCAGGCCCTGCGCCACCTGCACCCCGGAGTCCCCTATGCCCCTGGAGTTTGAAAAGCCCATCCTGGAACTGGAAAAGCGCATCCAGGAGCTTAAGGAAACCGCCCGCACCACGGGCGTGGATCTGGAAACGGAGATCCGCCTCCTGGAGGAGCGCCTGGCCCGGCTCAAGCAGGAGGTCTACGGCCACCTCACCCCTTGGCAGCGGGTGCAGCTCGCCCGCGCCCCGGGGCGGCCCACCACCTTGGACGTCCTGGAGAAGGCCTTTCAGGACTTTCTGGAGCTCCACGGGGACCGGGCCTTCGCCGACGACCCCGCCATCGTGGGGGGGCTCGCCTACCTGGAGGGGGAGAAGGTGGTGGTGGTGGGTCACCAGAAGGGGCGGGACACCAAGGAAAACCTCAGGCGCAACTTCGGCATGCCCCATCCTGAGGGCTACCGCAAGGCCATGCGCCTCATGGACCTGGCGGACCGCTTCGGCTACCCCCTCATTAGCTTCATCGACACCCCGGGGGCCTATCCCGGGGTTTCCGCGGAGGAGCGGGGTCAGGCCTGGGTCATCGCTCAGAGCATCCAGCGCATGGGACGCCTAAGGGTGCCCGCCATCGCCGTGATCCTGGGAGAAGGGGGAAGCGGGGGGGCCTTGGCCATCGGGGTGGCCAACCGGGTTCTCATCCTGGAAAACGCCTGGTACTCGGTGATTAGCCCCGAGTCCTGCGCCGCCATCCTCTGGCGGGACGCCAAGGAGGCCCCCAAGGCGGCGGAGGCCCTGAAGCTCACGGCCCAGGACCTATTGGCCCTCAAGGTGGTGGACGCCATCATCCCCGAGCCCGAAGGCGGGGCCCACAAGGATCCGGACCAGGCCATAAAGAACGTGAAGGAAGCCCTTTTGCGGACCCTGGAGGAGCTCAAGGCCCTCTCTCCGGAAGCGCTTTACCAGGACCGCTACCGCCGCTTCCGCGCCCTGGGAGCGTACGCCGAGTCTTAAGGGGCCTTGGCCTCCTTCCCTCAGGATTTTCACAGGAAGCCTTTAGCCTGAGGGCGGAGGTGAGGGATATGCGGAAGTTCCTTTTGGCGCTCTTGGGTTTGGGCTCGGCCTTGGCCCAACAGCTTAGCCCCCAGGGCATCCTCATCAACCCGGTGCCCACGGACTTGCAGGTAAGGGTCTGGGTGGACAAGGACCCGGCCAAGCGGGGGAGTGCCGTTTACCAGGTGGGCGAGCCCATCTACATCTACGTGAACGTCAACCAAGACGCTTACGTCTACCTTTTCAACATTAACGCCGACGGCAGGATTGACCCCATCCTGCCCAACGCCTACGAGCGGGACAACTTCCTCCGGGCCGGGGAAACCCGGCGCTTTCCCCCGGAAGGGGGCCGCTACCGCTACACGGTGACGGGCCCCGAGGGGGAGGACCGCATCCTGGCGGTGGCGAGCCGCAGGCCCCTTTCCCTCTCGGAGATCCTGGACGTGGAGGGGAACCGGGTTAGGGTCCAGGGGGCGGAGGGCCTGGCCCAAGCCCTTTCCATCGTTATCGAACCCGTTCCCGCCCGGGACTGGGTCACGGACCTGGCCCGCTACTACGTGGGTCGGGTTAGCGCTTCCCCTACCACCCCGTCTACGGCCACCTTGGCGGTGGACTCGAGGCCCCAAGGGGCCGAGGTCTATTTGGACGGGCGCTTCCAGGGGCGCACGCCCCTCTCCCTCTTCGTGAACCCGGGGCGGCACGAGGTAGAGGTGCGGCTTCCCGGCTACCAGCCCTACCGGGTGGCGGTGAACCCGAGGCCGGGGGAAAGGGTGCAGGTCTTCGCCCAGCTCGTCCCCGAGCCCCGGCAGGGCACCCTGGCGGTGGCCTCTACCCCCAGCGGGGCCGAGGTCTACGTGGAGGGAAGCCTCAGGGGCCGCACCCCCTTGAGCCTTTCCTTGCCCGAGGGGCGGTACGAGGTGGAGCTGAGGCTTTCCGGGTATGAGCCTTACCGCGCCCGGGTGGAGGTGCGCCGGGGGGAAACCACGCGGCTGGAGGCTCGCCTGAACCCCATCCGCACCGGCACCCTTTTCCTGGAGTCCAGCCCCTCAGGGGCCGAGGTCTACCTGAACGGGCAGCTCAAGGGGCGCACCCCCTTAAGGCTCCCCCTGGAGGAGGGGACCTACCGGGTGGAGCTTAGGCTTCCCGGCTACGAGCCCTACACGGCGAGCCTCCGGGTGGAGCGAGGCCGGGAGACGCGGCTTGCCGCGAGACTCGTTCCCATCCGCACCGGGGAGCTTTGGCTGGAGGCTAGGCCCCAAGGAGCCGAGGTCTACGTGGATGGCCGCTTGGTGGGACGGGGTTCCGTGCGCCTTAGCCTCGAGGCTGGCCTGCACGAGGTGCGGGTGGTGGCCCCTGGGTACGCCGAGTACCGGGCCCAGGTGGAGGTGCGCCCTGGGGAGAGCCTGAGGCTTTCCGTGGAACTGGTGCCCCTGCGGGCGGTGTTGGAGCTTTACCTCAACGTGGAGGCCCGGGTCTTCCTGGACGGGGAGGAGGTGGGGGTGGCCCGGGGCGGCTACCTGCGCCTGGAGGTCCCCTACGGCGAGCACGAGCTCACCCTGGTGGCCAAGGGCTACCGCACCCTGGTGCAGCCCCTTCGGGTAGGGGGCAACCAGGTCCTCCGCCTGGAGCTTAGGCCCCTTTAGCCCGAGGAGGCCCCGGCCCTAAGGGCCGGGGCTTTCCCTACGCCAGGCCAGGTAGGAGAAGGCCACCAGGTACAAAGCCCCCAGAAGAAGCCCCAAAACCGACATTCCGCACCCCTCTCCCTTGGCCTTAGGATTTTGGGATGGAAACCACACCCAACCTACAGGTGTACGACCTGGGCCACCTGGGCCTGGTGGCCAGCATCCTGGATCAGATAGGAC
>NZ_BSRG01000023.1 GCF_040363165.1 Thermus sp. LT1-2-5
CGGGTTCTCCGCCGCCGCTACGTACGTCAACGCCGCCGTCAACGTCGTCTTCCCGTGGTCCACGTGCCCAATCGTCCCCACGTTCACGTGAGGCTTCGTCCGGATAAACTCGCCCTTGGCCATGGTTCCTCCTCTTTCCTTGCACGCAAAGACCGCCCTGGGGGCCTTAGGCCCAGGGCAGACAAAAAGATGGAGCTCGCGGCCGGGCTCGAACCGGCGACCTCACCCTTACCAAGGGTGTGCTCTACCTGCTGAGCTACGCGAGCTCGTGGAGCGGGAGACGGGACTCGAACCCGCGACCCTCGGCTTGGGAAGCCGATGCTCTACCAACTGAGCTACTCCCGCATGGGGTGTGCGTGGGCACACCGTTTGGTGGGCAGGGCTGGATTCGAACCAGCGTAGGCGTGCGCCAACGGTTTTACAGACCGTCCCCTTTGGCCGCTCGGGCACCTGCCCACGCCCTCTTGTGGAGCCACCCAGGGGAGTTGAACCCCCAACCCCCCGATTACAAGTCGGGTGCTCTGCCTGTTGAGCTAGGGTGGCGGGACCGGGGATGGGACCCTGTCCGAGGGAATAGGCTAACACACCCCAGGGTGAGTGTCAAGATAAGGGCATGCGCATCGTACCTTTTGGCGCTACCCGGGAGGTGACGGGAAGCTGCCACCTCCTCTTGGCTGAGGGGCGGCGGGTGCTTCTGGACTGCGGGATGTTCCAGGGAAAGGAAGAGGAGAAAAACCTCGCCCCCTTCGGCTTTGACCCCAAGGGGGTGGAGGCGGTGATCCTCACCCACGCCCACCTGGACCACGTGGGCCGCCTCCCCAGGCTCTTCCGCGAGGGGTTTCGCGGGCCCGTCTACGCCACCCAAGCCACCCTCCTCCTGATGCGCATCGTCTTGCAGGACGCCCTAAAAGTGATGGAAAAGCCGTTTTTTGACGAGGAGGACGTGGAAGAGGTGTTCCGCCACACCAAGCCCCTGGAGTACGGGGAATGGCTCCGCCTGGGTAGCCTCACCCTTTCCCTCTCCCAGGCGGGCCACCTGCCCGGAAGCGGCTTCGTGGTGGCCCAAGGGGAGGGTAAGACCTTCGTGTACAGCGGGGACCTGGGCAACCGGGAAAAGGTGGTCCTCCCCGACCCTTCGCCTCCCCCTATGGCCGACCTCGTCCTCTGCGAGGGAACCTATGGCGATCGGCCCCACCGCTCCTTCGCCGCCACGGTGGAAGAGTTTTTGGAAATCCTCGGCCGGGTTTTAGGCCGCGGGGGTAAGGTCTATATCCCTTCCTTTGCCGTGGAGCGGGCGCAGGAGATCCTTTTCCTCCTTTATGAGAACGGCCACCGCCTGCCCAAGGCCCCCATCCTCCTGGACTCCCCCATGGCCGAACGGGTTTTGGAGTTATACCCGAGGCTCGTGCGCTACTTTAGCGAGGAGGTGCAGGACTACTTCCTAAAGGGCAAGAACCCCTTCCGCCCTCGAGGGCTTGTGGTAGCGGAAAACGCCGAGGCGTCCAAGGCCTTGGCCCAAGAACCCGGGCCCATGGTGGTCATCGCCGGAAGCGGGATGCTCTCGGGGGGGCGGATCCTCCACCACCTGAAGCACGGGCTGCCCGACCCTAAAAACGCCGTGGTCTTCGTGGGCTACCAGCCCCGGGGGGGCCTGGGAGCGGAGATCATCGCCCGGCCCGAGCGGGTGCGCATCCTGGGGCAGGAAGTGCCCCTTAGGGCCGAGGTGCACACCCTAGGCGGCTTCTCGGGCCATGCGGGGCAGGACGAGCTTCTGGACTGGCTCCAAGGCCAACCCCGGGTGGTTTTGGTCCACGGGGAAGAGGAAAAGCTTCTAGCCCTGGGCAAGCTCCTCGCCCTCCGGGGGCAAGAGGTGAGCCTGGGAAGCTTCGGGGAAGGGGTGGCGGTCTAGGCCACCGGGCGGAAGCCCAGCTGTTCTAAGACCATGCGGGTAGCGGGGCTCTTGTTTAGGGTGTAGAAGTGGACCCCCTCCACCCCCGCCTGGAGGAGCTCGGCCACCTGACGGGCGGCGTGGTCCACCCCGATCTCCAGAATGGCCTTGGGGTCATCCTGGTGGCGCTCCAGTTTGGAAAGGAGGGGACCAGGGATGCTGGCCCCGCAGACCTCGGTGAAGCGGCGGAGCTGGGCGTAGTTGGTGATGGGCATGATGCCGGGGAGGATGGGGATCTCTATCCCCGCACGCCGGGCCCTCTCCAGGAAGCCAAAGTAATGGGCGTTGTTGAAGAAAAGCTGGGTGATGGCAAAGTCCAAACCCGCCTCCACCTTGGCCTTGAAGTGGCGGAGGTCGGCCTGAAGGCTCTCGCTCTCCGGGTGCCCCTCGGGGTAGGCGGCCCCGCCCACGGAAACCTCCTCCCCATAGCGGGCCCGGATCAAGGCCACCAGCTCGGCGGCGTAGCGGAAGCCCTCGGGATGGGGTCGGAACACCCTTTCCCCTTGGGGCGGGTCCCCCCGCAGGGCAAGGAGGTTTTCCACCCCGCTTTCCACAAACCGGTCCAGGACCTCCCCCACCTCCGCCCGGCTCTGCCCCGCCACGGTGAGGTGGGCCAGGGGGGTTAGGCCAAGCTCCAATATCCTCCTCGCCCAAACCACGCTCCTTTCCCGGGTGCTCCCCATGGCCCCGTAGGTGATGGACACGAAGGCGGGGCGGAAGGCCTTGAGCTCGGCCATGGTGCGGAAAAGCGCCTCCTCCCCCTCCGCCGTCTTGGGGGGGAAGAACTCAAAGGAGAAAAGGGGCCCCTGGCGGCTTTTGAGGAGGTCCCGTATTTTCATGCTATAGAAGTGTAGCCCCTCCCCCACCCCCGGTCAAGGGTGGCACAATGGGGGTATGGTGGAAGTTCCGGAGATTCCCAAGGTGGAAGGCCTAGAGCTACCCGCTAAGGAAACGGCCCTCATCGTGGTGGACATGCAAAACGATTTCGCCCACCCCCAAGGGGCCCTCTTCGTGCCCGAGGCCCCCAAAAGCGTCCCCGCCATCCGGCTTCTTCTGCAACGGGCGCGGGCGGCGGGGGCTAGGGTGGTCTACACCCAAGACTGGCACCGGGAGGACGACCCCGAGTTCCAGATCTGGCCCCGGCACGCCGTGGCCGGCACCTGGGGAGCGGAGATCCTCGAGGAGCTCCGCCCCGAGCCCGGCGACCTCATCGTGCAGAAGGTGCGCTACGACGCCTTCTACGGCACCCCCTTGGACCACTACCTGCACCTATGGGGGGTAAAGCACGTGGTGGTCACGGGGACCGTGGCCAACATCTGCGTGCTCCACACCGCAGGCTCCGCCGCCTTGCGCTGGTACCAGGTGGTCCTGCCCGAGGACGCCACCAGCGCCCTCACCCCCTTTGACCTCCAGGCCGCCCTCCGCCAGGTCGCCTTCCTCTACCAGGGCAAGGTGACCCGGGCCGAAGGGGTGCGGTTTGTTTGAGCACCCCCTCCTGTTGGCCTTCTTGGCCCGGCACGGCCCCGCCCCCTTCCACCCCCACCCCGTGCCCCGGCGGGACCCTTTCCGGGTTTTGGCGGAAAGCATCGTGGCCCAGCAGCTTTCTGGCAAGGCGGCGGAGGCCCTCACCACCCGGCTCTGGCAGCGGGTGGAACCCCGGCCGGAGGCAGTGGCCAGGCTTCCCCTCGAGGCCCTGCGCCAGGTGGGGCTCTCCTGGGCTAAGGCCCAGGCGTTGCACCACCTGGCGGCCAAGGCCCAAGAAGGCCTCCTAGAAGGCCTGGAGGCCCTGGAGGACGAGGCGGTGAAGGAACGGCTTTTGCGCATACGGGGCGTGGGCCCCTGGACGGCGGAGATGTTCCTCATGTTCGGTCTGGGGCGGCCCGACGTCTGGCCGGTGGGGGACCTGGGCCTAAGGCGGGCGGCCAAGGCCCTTTTTGGCGTGGAGGAATCGGGGCTACCGGCCTGGGGCGAACCCTTCCGCCCCTACCGGAGCCACCTCGCTTGGTACCTATGGCGGAGCCTGGACTAGTTCCCCTGGAAACGGCGGCGGGGGAAGGGGAAGTGGCCCTGTTGCGGCGGGCTTTGGCCTTGGGCTTTCCCGTGGCCCCCACCTGGGTGGCGGGCCTGGAGGAGGAGTTCTTCCGCCTGAATAACCTCCCTGAGCGCATCGGGAGGCTCTTCCAGGGGGTCTTCGGGGTGCGGGTGGACGAGGAGCGGCTTCTCCTGGCAGCACAGGAGGCGGAAAGGGCGGTGCGGGAAAGCTACCTCCTGCCCGAGCGGGCCGAGGCCTTCCTGGAAGCGCTAAAGGGGCGGGGGCCCTTCCTCCTGCGCCGGGTAGGGGAAGGGGAGGCCCACCCCGCAGCCACCCCCCAGGAGGCCCTCTTTGCCCTGAAGCGGCTTTGGGCAAAGGCCTTCCGGGTGGAGGCCCTCTTGGCCCGCTACCCCGCCCTCTTACCCCCCTTTGTTCCCGTTTTGGTGCAGGAGGCAGGGGCTCCCGAGGAAGACCCCTTCTTGTCCTTAGACCTGGCGAAGGCCCTGGGACAAGGGGTGGTGGCCTACGCCTGGCGGGGGCTTCTCGTTCGGATAGAATGGTCCCATGGTGGATAGCCACGTCCACACCCCCCTCTGCGGCCATGCGGAGGGGGCCCCGGGGGAGTACCTCTTCCAGGCCAGAAGGGCAGGGCTAAAGGGCCTCATTTTCACCGACCACAGCCCCATGCCCTCCTGGTACGACCCCCAGAGCCGCATGCGCCTTTCCGAGCTCCCCTTTTACCTCCTGGCCCTGGAAAGGGTGCGGGAGCTTCACCCCGAGCTCTATGTGGGGATCGGCCTCGAGGCCGACTTCCACCCCGGCACCGAGGCCTTCGTGAGGACCCTCCTCAAGAGCTACCCCTTTGACTACGTGATCGGCAGCGTCCACTACCTGGGCGCCTGGCCCCTGGACCACCCAGACCACCAGGAGGAGTACGCCTGGCGCGAGCTGGCGGAGGTGTTCCGCGCCTACTTCCAGGAGGTGGAAAAGGCGGCGCGAAGCGGCCTTTTCCATGCCATCGGCCACCTGGACCTGCCCAAGAAGTTCGGCCACCGCCTGGAGGAGGAAGCGCTTCTGGAACTCGCCGAGCCCGCCTTACGGGCCGTGGCCGAGGAAGGGCTTTTCCTGGACGTGAACACCGCCGGGCTCCGCAACCCGGCCAAGGAGGTCTACCCCGCCTTTTGCCTCCTTAGGCGGGCCCAGGAGCTGGGCATCCCCGTGGTCCTGGGCTCCGACGCCCACCGCCCAGAGCAGGTGGGCTTCGCCTTCCAAGAGGCGGTGGAGCTCCTCCTGCGGTTGGGCTACCAGGAAGCCTTCTACTTCCAAGAGGGAAGGCCCCGGGCCTATCCCTTGTCCAAGGCCTCGTAGACCTTTGCCTCCTGGCCCCGAAGGTCCAGATCCTCCCGCCTTCCCCCCGCCGCCTCGTAGGCCCGCACCGCCGCCACCAGGCGGGAAAAGGCCTCGGCGCAGGGGTCGGGGGCGGGGGCCTCGTACTCCATGAAGGTGACCCGCTCGTACTCCTCCCCGTACTCCAGGGCCTCCCGCTCCACACAGGCCTCGTAGGCCTTTAAGGCCTCGTCCACCCCGAGCTGGGCTTCCTTGAGGGTCATCCTCCCACCTCCTTAGCCTGATTATATCAGGTTTTCTTACTGCGAAACCTCAGGCTTGCGGCGGGGATGGGACCTTCCTGGAAGCGCTCCTCCCGCCAAGGGTCCCCCCGCCAGTGGTAGCCCAGCCGTTCCCAAAACCCCAGCTCCAGGTGGTCCAAAAGCTCTATGCCCCGCACCCACTTGGCGCTCTTCCAGGCGTAGAGGTGGGGCACCAGCAGGCGCACGGGACCGCCCCGCTCGGGGGGAAGGGGCTTGCCGAAGAGGGTGTGGGCCAGGATCACGTCCTCCCGCAAAAGGTCTTCCAGGAGGAGGTTGGTGGTGTAGCCCCCGTAGGCGTGGACCAAGGCGGCCACCGCCTCGGGCTTGGGCCTCGCCCGTTCCAGAAGGTCCCGGACCCGCACCCCCTTCCAGGCCACGTCCAGCCGGCTCCAGCGGGTGACGCAGTGGAAGTCCCGGGTGAGCTCCACCTGGGGCAGGGCCAGGAGGTCCGGGTAGGTGAGGGTGAGGGGGGAGTCCACCAGGCCGAAGAGGCTAAAGCGCCACGTTTCGGGCGCTACCTTGGGTTCTTCCCCGTAGGTGAGGATGGGGAAGCGCTCGGTGACGATCTGGCCCGGGGGGATCCTTCCCATGCCCTTAGGCTAGGGCGGAAGGGGCAGGAAAAAAGGAAGGGAGCTTACCGGCTTTGGTAGCGGAGGACCCTCACCTTCTCTAGGGTGATGAGCCCCTCCTTCACCATCCCCTCCAGAACGGGCAGGAAGGCGTGGATCTTCTCCTCGGTGTCCACGATCTCCACCACCACGGGCAGGTCCTCGGAAAGCTGCAGGACCTTGGCGGTGTGGATGCGGGAATGGGCGCCATACCCCATGAAGCCCTTGAGCACCGTGGCCCCCGCCAGGCCCCGCCGCTTCGCCTCCAAAACGATGGCCTCGTGGAGGGGGCGGCCCCCAAACCGGTCCGACTCCCCCAGGAAGATGCGAAGGAGCAAGGCTTCGCCCGCAAGGCCCTGAGGGTTCTCGGCCATGGGAACAGGCTACCACAAAAGGGGCCGGGAAGCTTCCCGGCCCCTTTGGGGCAGGGTTACTTTTTGGGCATCATCTTGGCCATCATGGCCTCGAGGGCCTTCATGTCCTCGTTCATGTGGCCAAAGGCCTTGCCCAGGGCCTTGAGGAGGAGGAAAAGCACGCCCAAGGCCTTTTGCACCTCGGGGTCGGCCAGTTGCTTGAGGAGGCCCGCCAGGCCCACCCGGGGAGGGTCCCGCAGGGTTTCGGGGGTAAAGGTGTCGGCCAGCCCCCGCTCCAGGGCGCTGGCCATCATGCCGATGGCGGCGGGCTCAATGCGGGAGAGGATGTCCAAGAGGTTGGCCCCGTGGGAGATGAGCCTTAGAAGCTGGGGCTCCATGAGCATCCCCAAGCCCTCGCCGAAATTCTCGGAAAGGTGGCCGAGAAAGGCCAAGGCCCCCGATTTCTCCAGCTTCTCCAGGGTTTCTACCAGCTTCCCCAAGGCCTCCGCCTGGTCCAGGAAGCGGGCCAGGAGGGAAACAAGCTCCAGGTTCTTGGGGTCCAAAAGGAGGCCCAGGTTCTCGGAAAGGGTCTCCCCCGCCCCCATCTGGGCCAAAAGGCCAAGCCCGCTTTTTTCCAGCACCGCCTCTATGCGGGCAAGGCGCTCTTCCACCGTCGCGGTCTTCTCCATAACCCCTCCTACTCGATGAGGGTGGCGAACCAGAAGCCCTCGAAGAGCATCTTGGTCACCCGCACCCACTTGCCCACGGCCATCACGCCACAAGAGGGCATGCCGGTACCCGCCAGGAGCCTTTCAAAGGAGCACTGGGGCAGGAGCGCGTTGTCCCCGAAGTCCATGATGCACATGGCCACGGGGTTGAAGGGCTCGCCGATGTAGGCCCCCTTGAGGTCGGAGGCGATGACCCCGGCCACGTACTCCCCCTGGAAGTGGGCCACCACCCCGGCGGGGGGCAACATGAGGGCGGGGTTCACGGTGTCGCCGATGACGAACACGTTGGGGAACCTAGGGGATCGGAAGGTGGTCTTGTGCACCTCGGGGAAGCCGTTCGGCCCCGCCAGGGGAGATTCCCGCACCACCCGGTTGGGAGCGAAGGGGGGCGTGAGGATAAGGAGGTCGTAGGCGAGCTCCCGCCCATCCTTGGCCTTCACCTTGCCGCCTTCAAAGGCCACCGGCTCAAACTCCCCGTGGAAGGCGATGCCCTTGGACTTGAGGATCTCCAGGACCTTGCTGGAAATCACCGGGCCCATGCCCGCCAGGGGGGCCGGGTTCAGGTGGAAGACCTCCACCGTGCTCTTCTCCCGCACCCCCTTCACCTTGAGGGCGAACTCCACCTGCCCCGCCACCTCATAAGGCGCGGGGGGGCAGGGGTAGTAAGGGGAGGAAACCCCCACCACCACCCGGCCCCCCTTGAAGTCCTTCAGGGCCTGGCGGAGCTTCAAGGCCCCCTCGAGGCTCCAGGGGGCATGCCCGTCCTTGGCGGGGGAAGGCATGGCCTCCGCCCCCAAGGACACGATGAGGTAATCGTAGGTGAGTTCCCCAGCGCTGGTCTTCACCTTGTTGTGGTCTGGGTCCAAAGCCTCTACCGTGGCCTGAAGGTACTGGATGCCCCGTTTTTCCAGGTTGGCGAGGGGCCTGCGCACCTCCTCGGGCTCCCGCATGCCGAAGGCCACCCAGGGGTAGGCGGGCATGAACTCGTGGTAGGCGTTCTTGTCCACCAAGGTGACCTCCACCTCCCGTCCCAGAAGCCTCTTCACCTTGTTGGCCGCCACCAGGCCGCCCGAGCCACCTCCTAGGACCAAAACCTTCGTCGCCATCTGCCACCTCCCGGGTACCTGTACCACGTACCCCTAAGCTCAGTTTCCTCCCGGGCTTCTTGTGAAGGTAGGTGCAAATGACCCAGCTTAGCCCCGAGATAGCCGTGCGGCGAAGAGGAGGCCAAGCCCCAGGAAGCCCAGGACCTCTCCTGCTCCAACCCCCCGACCCAGGGCGGGCAGGAGGTACCAGGCAAGGTGGACGAGGTGGAAGGCCAGGATCCAAAGGGCCACGGGGAGGAGGAAGCGGGCCTCCCGCTTGGGTAGGTTGGTGAGGAGGTAGAGGAAGGGGAGGAAAAACCCCCCTACCACCCAAAGGGCGGCCACCTCGTCCCAAGGGCCCTCTAGACGTTTCAGGTAGAACTCCACCTCGTGGGGCAGGTCGGCGCCCCAGACGATGATGAGGGTGGTGGCCTCCACGTAGATCCAGATGATGGAGAAGGCCAGGAGGAGGTTGGTGTGGTTCTGGGCCTGGCCTAGGAGGGCAGGCGTCCCCTTCCTGGCCGCCAGGGCCACGGCCAGGGAAAGGGCGAGGAGGACGGCGGAAAGGAGGAGGATGGCCCCGTAGGAGGCGGAGTAGAAGTGGGCCTCGAGGCTCTTGAAGAGGTCAAAGGCGAGGAAGGTGCCCGCCACAAAGCTTAGGGCAAGCCCCCAGGCCCCCACCTCCGCCCGGTGCTCCCCAGGGCGAAGCCTGGTCAAGACCCAGGCGAAAAGGGCGAAGAAGGCAAGGTAGCGGAGGAGGAAAAAAGGCGCATTCAGGTAAGGGGCGCGGTGGCGCAGGATGGGGTCGGAAAGGGCCTCGGGCCTGGCCCAGGGAAAGAGCTCGGGCAGGAAGAGGAAAAAGGGCAGACCCAAGAGGCCCATGAGGGGCAGGAGCCGGGCCAAGGGGTAGAGGTAGGGCTCCAAGGGAATCCCCCAGCGGCTCCTTATGGCGTTGTGGAGGAGGAGGAGCAAAAGGGCCCCCAGGGAGAGGAGGAGGAAAAAGGCGAAGGGAAAGTAAGCGGCGGGGGCCCCGAAGAGAAAGGCCAGGGCGTATAGCCCCAGGCCCAAGGCCCAAGGCCAAGCGCGGGGAGCCTCAATGGACCTCTGCATCCGTCACCTCCCTAGGGCAGGCTGCCTCCAGGAGGCAGCGCTTGATGTAGTGGGCGATGAGCCAGCGCTCCCTCTCGGGAATACGGCTTTTATAGGAAAGCATGCGGCCAAACCCGTTGGTGGCGGCGAAGTAAAAGTAGCCCTCGGGCATCCCCCGCACCGCAGGGTCGTGGTAGGAGCGGGGCTTGGGCACCCCTAGGGGGATGACCCGGCCATCCCCCTCTCCCCGCACCCCGTGGCAGACGGCGCAAAAGCTCTGGTAAAGCGCCTTGCCCCGCAAAAGCTCCGCTTGGGTGAAGGCGTAGGGGTTTTCCGCAAAGCCCCCTTCCGGCTTTACCCCAAGCCGCACCTCGGGGTTCAGGTTCTCCCCGAAGCGCACCCGCTCCTCCGGCACCTCCACCGCCAAGGGCGCGGGGCGGAAGGCCTTGGCCTTGGGCTGGTCCCACATCCAGCCGCAGGCGGAGAGGAGGGGGAAGAGGACAAGGAGGAGCCTAGTCACGCCGCACCTCCTCCACCTCCGCCCCCAGGGCCTCGAGGAGGGCCCGGGTGGCCTCGGGGTCAAAACGGGGGTCCGTGGCATAGAGGAAGACCCCGTAACGGTCCAGGAGCACCTCCACATACCCCCGGGCCCGCACCGCCGGGTGGGCGGCCAAGGGCAGGCCGTTGATGTAGAGAAGGTAGAGGAAGATCCCCACGGTGATGGTGAGGATGGTGAGCTCAAAGGTCACGGGGATGAAGGCGGGCCAGCCCAAAAGGGGTTTTCCCCCGGCGTTGTGGGGGTAGTCCAAGGTGGTGTAGACCTGGAGGAAAAGCCCAAGCCCGGCACCCAGCACCCCCAGAAAGAAGGCCACCCAAGGGATGCGCCCATCCCCTCCCAGCACCTCCTCAATCCCCTCCACGGGGTTGGGAGTTAAGGCCTCCAACTGGCGGTACCCCTTCCCCTTGAGGGCCCTTAGGGCCCCTAAGAGCTTCTCCGACGCATCAAAGTAGGCCAGGTAGCCGTAGAGCATCCTTCCCTCCTAGTGCTTGCGCAACTTGTGGAAGAGGTGGACCATCTCCGCCACGGCGATGGGCGGGAAAAGCCGGATGAAGAGGGCTAGGCCAAAGAGGAAGAAGCCGATGGTCCCCAGGAACAGGGTCACGTCCACCCAGGTGGGGTAGTAGAGGTGGAAGTTCCCCGGCAGGAAGTCGTGGGAGAGGCTGATCACCACGATGACGAACCGCTCCAGCCACATGCCCACGTTGGCCAGGATGGAGAACACGAAAAGCCAGGTGAGGTTCCTGCGGAAGCGGGGGAACCAGAGGGTCTGGAGGAGGACCACGTTGATGAGCATCATGGCCCAGTAGTAGGGGGCGTAGGGCCCGGTCATGCGCCACAGCTGCTGGGCCCACTCCGCAGGCTCCCCGCTGTACCAGGCGATGAAGATCTCCAGGAGGTAGATGTAGGCCACCCCCAGCCCCGAGGCCAGGGTGACCTTGGCCATCCAGTCCAGGTGCCGCTCGGTGATGACCCCCTCCAGCCGGTACCACTTCCGGAGGGGAATGATGAGGGTGAGGGCCATGGCGAAACCCGAGTAGATGGCCCCGGCGGCGAAGAAGGGCGGGAAGACGGTGAGGTGCCACCCCGGCACCAGGCCGTAGGCGAAGTCCATGCTCACCACGGAGTGCACGGAGATGACCACGGGGGTAGCGAGCCCCGCCAGGAGGACGTACACCGCCCGGTAGCGCTGCCAATGGACGGCGTTCCCCGTCCAGCCCAAGGAGAGCCAGCCGTAGAGCTTCCTGCGCCAGCCGGTGCTCCTTTCCCGCAGAAGGGCCAGATCGGGGATGAGCCCCAGGTAGAGGAAGAGGGTGGAGATGGTGAGGTAGGTCATGATGGCCAGCACGTCCCAGGAAAGGGGGCTCTTGTACTGGGGCCAGAGGGCCATGTGGGTGGGGTAGGGCAGGACCCAGTAGAAGTGCTGGGGCCGGCCCATGTGGATGAGGGGATAGGTGGCGGCGCAGAGCACGGCGAAGAGGGTCATGGCCTCGGTGACCCGGTTCAGGGAGTCCCGCCAGTTCTGGCGCATGAGGACCAGGATGGCGCTGATGAGGGTCCCGGCGTGGCCGATGCCGATCCACCAGACGAAGTGGACGATGTCGTACCCCCAGGCCACGGGCTGGTTGATGCCCCAGGTGCCGAGGCCCTGGACGAAGGTGACGAAGATGGCGTAAAGCCAGGCCAGGGTGAGGGCGAAGCCCACCGCCAGGACCACCCTCCAAGGCCGGGGCGGGGGCTTCTCCACGGGCTCCAAGAGCTTTTCCACCAGGGTCCTTTCCGTCCACTCCCCCTGGATGAGGTCGCGGTCCGGGTGGGGTTCCTTAGCCATGGGCCTCCTCCTTCCTTAGGCGGGGGTTCGGGTTCTTGAGGTGGGCCAGGTAGGTGGTGCGGGGCCAGGTGTTGGCCTCCTCGAGGAGGACGTAATGCCGCCCCTCCTTGCGGTGGGCCTGGATGGGGTCCTCGAGGTCCAGGAGGTCGCCGAAGTGGATGGCCTTCCCGGGGCAGACCTCCTGGCAGGCGGTCCTCACCTCCCCGGTGCGGATCCTGCGCCCCTCCTTGGCCGCCTCCGCCCGGGCAAGCTCTATGCGCTGCACGCAGTAGGTGCACTTCTCCATGACCCCTCGGCTCCGCACCGTCACCTCCGGGTTCATGAGGAGGGAAAGGGGGCTTTCCTTGGCCCTCCGGGGGTCGCCTTGGCCCAAGAAGCGCTCGGCGTAGGGGAAAAAGTTGAAGCGGCGGGCCTTGTAGGGGCAGTTGGCGGAGCAGTACTTGGTGCCCACGCAGCGGTTGTAGACCATAAGGTTAAGCCCCTCATCGGAGTGCTCCGTGGCCGCCACGGGGCAGACCGCCTCGCAGGGGGCCTTCTCGCAGTGTTGGCACATCACCGGCTGGTGGAGGGCCCCCTCGGGGGTGAAGTAGCGGTCCAGGCGGATCCAGTGCATCTCCCGCCCCTTTTGCACCTCCTCCTTCCCCACCACGGGGATGTTGTTCTCCACCTGGCAGGCCAGCACGCAAAGCCCGCACCCCAGGCAGCGGGTCAGGTCCACGGTCATGGCCCAGGCGTGCTCCCCTTGGGGCCAAGGGGGGTAGAAGGAGAGGCGCTTTTCCTCCTTGGGCTCCTTAAGGGCCTCCTCCTCGGTCATCACGTGGACCGCCTCCACCTCCCCCAGGTAGCCGTGGTACTGGGTGGAGACCAAGGGGTAGTCCCGTCCCGTGGGGCTCACCTCTGCCGGGAAGGCCACCCCTTCGGGGTGGAAGAAGTGGGAAAGGGGGGCCACGAGGCTTCCCTCCGGCAAAAGGGGAAGGGGCCAGAGGGGCAGAAGGGCCTCCCGCTCCCCCGCCCGCACCCGGAGGAGGGGCCTTCTGGGGTCGGCGCGGCGCTCCCGCTGCCGGATCCCCTCCAGAAGCCCCCAGGCCTCCGCCTGCTTCTCCCCCGCCAGAAGGGCCCCGTCCCAAACCAGGCGGCTTAGGGGCCGGGGAAGCTCCTGGAGGTAGGGGTTTCCCCGGTAGCGGCCGTCGAAGAGGCTGGCCTCGGGACGCAGGGTGAGCTCCAGGGGAGCCTCCTGCTGCAAGGGGGGAAGCCGGTCCAGAAGGCCAGGCCTTAGGGCCACCTCCAGGCCCTCCGCCTCGGCCAAGGGGCGGCCCTCCGCCAGGGCCCGCTTCTCCTCGGGGGAGAGGGCGGGAAGCTCTTCCTCCAAGAGGCCCGCCAGGACCTCCTCCAAGGACCTCCCTTCCCAGAGGGGCTTGAGGAGGGCCTGGGCGGGCCAAAGCCGCCCCAGGGCGTCCCGGTGCTGGCCCGAAGCCTCCAGGGGGTGGGCCAGGGGGAGGCTGTAGGGGGCCTCCTTGGGGTAGAGGGAGAGCACCGCGGCGAAGGCCTTGCCCGCAAGGCTTGGCAAAGTCCCCTCCGCCGCCCACACCAGGCGGCTTGCCCGCTCCGCCTCCAGGAAGGCCCGGGGGGTGGCCGGCTCCGCCTCGGGCGGGATCACGTAGGCCACGGGGGCGCCAAGCTGGGCGTTCACCGCCATGGCCAAGGCCTGCGCCCCCGGGGAGAGGTGGACCCCGGGGAGCACCACCCCGCCCCGCCTGAGGTCCTCCACCAAGGCGGGGAGGAAGCCCCCGTAGTCCGAGGCCGGGCTTCCCGGCACCGCCCCCAAAGCCCGGGCCAGGTCCAGGAGGAAGGCCTCCACCCCGCTGGGCTTTAGGGCCAGGCGGTGGTCGGCCAAGGACCCGAGGAGGCTCGCCCCGCTCTCCACGGCGTAGATGCGGTTCATGGGGGGAAGGCGCCTTTGGGCCAGGGCGCTTCCCCAGAGGTAACCGGCGGGGTGTTCGTGGAGGTCCACGTCCAGGAGGAGCACCGTTTCCGCCCTCTCGGGCCGGTACACGGGCCAGGCCCGCCGCCCGAAGGCGAGCTCAGCCCCCAAGTAGACGTTTTCCAGGCTCCAGGCCTCAAACCGGGCCACCCGGAGGTTGGGGTAGCGGGCAAGGGCCTTTTGCAGGAGGCCCTCGAGGCGGGGCGAGGTGGTGCGGGGCAGGACGAGGAGGGTTTCCCCTTCCCAAAGCGCCTTGCGCCAGGCGGCGAAAAAGCCCTCCCAGTCCGGCGCCTTGCCCTTACGGGCCGGATCGTAAAGGGCGTAGAGGGAGGCCAAGGGGTAAGGGCTCATGGCCGCCTCGAGGGGAGCGAGGAAGAGGGGCCGCTCCTGGTAGTGGCGCACCCGCACCGCCTCGGCGAAGCCCGCATGGGGGAAGGCGGTGACGAACTCCGCCCGCCCTCCTTCCACCACCCACTCCGGCTGGCGCACGTAGGGCACCCCCTTGCGCCGCACCACCGGGGTACAGGCGGCGAGGCTAAGGAGGCCCAAGGCCAAAAATCCCCGCCGGCTCACGGGGCCAAAGGGAAACTCCTCCTGGTAAAGCTCTTGCTCCAAGGACTCGGAAAAGCCGCGCGTCTTCTTCATACGCCTCCTAGCGGTGGCAGGTGTTGCAACTGGTAAGGGCCTCGGGGGAACGGATCTGGTAAAGCGCCTTGAGCTTCTTGCCCAGCTCCGGGTCAGGGGTGTAGGCCATGTTGAAGACCTGCTCCTTGGGCCTCAGATGGGCCTCGGGATTGCGGTGGCAGGAAAGGCAGAACTTCATGGTGAAGGCCTGGGGCTGGTAGACCACGGGCATCTGGTCCACCCGCCCGTGGCACTCGGCGCACCCCACCCCCTTGGCCACGTGGGCCGCATGGTTGAAATAGACGAAGTCAGGCAGGTTGATGACCCGGTTCCACTGGATGGGCGCTCCCGTCTCCCAGCTTCGGCGCACCAGGGCCAGGTTGGGGCTATCCGGCTTCACAAAGGTATGGCAGGTCATGCAGGTTTCGGTGGGGGGAAGCCCGGCGTAGGCGGCGTGCTCCACGGAAGCGTGGCAGTAGCGGCAGGAAAGGCCAAGCCCCCCGGCGTGAAAGGCGTGGCTGAAAGGGATGGGCTGCTCCACGGGCAAGGTGCGTTGCTCAAAAGCCCCCACCGCCACCCCCGAGAAAACCACCCCCAAGAGGGCGAAAACCCCGAAAACCGAGCCCCAAAAAAGGGTACGTACCCAACGGTTGCGTCTCCGCATGCCACCTCCGGCCTTGGGGCCTTAGGCTACGGGCGCGCCGCCTGGGTTTCCATCAGGGGCCACGGGCGCTTTCCTAAGAGAAGCGGCAGCGCCCACGCCTACCCCTTCACAAGGGCTTATCAGGGGTAATCTACACGAAGGGGGATAGGGACAAATGTCCCAAACCAGCCAACCTTGACAAGGCAAGGGGTTCTGTTAAACTGAGCCTTGCGTGTGAGGCGCGCCCTGCCGGGATGGTGGAACTGGTAGACACGCCATCTTGAGGGGGTGGTGCCCGCAAGGGCGTGCGGGTTCAAGTCCCGCTCCCGGCACCAAGGAGGCCCTTCGGGGCCTTTTCTTCATATGGGAACGCTCCTCCTTGTCCGCGAGCTCCGAAGCCTGGAAGACACCCAGGCCCTGGCCCAGCAAGCCCTTCCCCTCCTGCCCGAAGGGGCCCTGGTGGTCCTGGAGGGCCCTTTAGGAGCGGGCAAGACCACCTTCGCCCGCTTCCTGGCGGAGGCCATGGGCTTTGGGGGCCGGGTGACGAGCCCCACCTACACCCTGATCCACACCTACCCCACGCCCCAAGGCCCCCTGGTCCACGCCGACCTTTACCGCCTGAAGGACCCCGCCCCCCTCCTCCCCCAGCTGGAGGCGGCCCGGGAAGGGGCGCGGCTTGTTTTGGTGGAGTGGGGGGACCCCATGGCCTTAGGGGCGGACTTCCTCCTTCGCCTCACGCCGCAGGAAGAGGCGCGGCGGGCAGAACTATGGCGCCTCCACCCCAGCGAGGAGGAGGGCATCTAGCAAAGCTTCCCGCCCTGCCCGCCCGGCGAAGAGGGCCACCACCTTCCCTTCCCCATCCACCACGAAGGTCCAGGGCTGGCCCAACACCTTGAAGCGGTTGGCCACCTCGTGGGGCCTATCCCGGTCCGAGGCCAGAAGGGGGATGAAGCGGGGGTAGGCCTTCATGTAGGCCAGGACCACCTCCTTGGTGTCCTTGGGCTCGCGGCTGATGACATAGAAGGGCACCCCGGTTTCCTCCGCCACCTTGTGGAGGCCCGGGAACTCCGCCCGGCACACCGGGCACCAACTGGCCCAAAACACCAAGACCGCCGGCTTTTTCAGGGTAGCGGGGGTAACCAGGTTGCCCTTGGGGTCTAAAAGGGCGAAGTCGGGGATGCGCTCCCCTGGCTGCACCGCCATGGCCAAGCCCAGGAGCATCCCCAACGCCAAAAAAACCCGCTTGAGCATGCCCTCATTTTCTACCCTGCTCCGGCTCGGTATGTGCACCGCCTTACCTTGGCCGCCGCAGTTGCTTTAGATCGTGGTCGGGCCAGATGCCGTCCGCTACCAGGTGAAGCCACTGGGACAGATAGTACCCCAAAAGCCCCCACCAAAAGGCTTCCTTGGGCCAGGAAGGGGGCCTAAGGTCCAGGGGTACCCCCAGGTAGGCCCCAAGGGTCTGGGCGAGGTGGGCCAAGAGCCATCCCACCCCGCCCAGGTAAGCGAGCCGGGTCAAGGGCCCCAGAACCCAGGTGTGGGAAAGCCCCCGGTGACGGAAAAGCCAGCCATAGGGGCGCCAGAGGAGGCCCAACACCCCCCAGCGCCGCCCAGGGCGGACCCCCTTTTCCGCCAGGTCCAGGTCGGGGGAAAGCAAGTAGGTGCCGGCCAGATAGGCCAGGGCGAAGGCTAAGGCCCGGGGCTCCTCGGGGGAGCCGCCTTGGGCCAGGTAAGCAAGGGCCCCAGCCCCCAAAAAGGTCAGGTTTACCGCCTCGTGCACGCGCCCCGAGGGCATGGGGCCATGGTAAGGCTAAAGGGCGGGCAAAGGGAAGCGTTCCCCCGCCGAAAGCACGTCCACCTTGAGCCCCTTCACGCCCCTGGCGGTGAACTCCGCCCCACCGGCGTCCACCAGGGTCACCCCCCCCGCCCAGACCTCCCCTAAGCCCTTGAGGAGGCGCAAGGCGGTGTTCTCCAAAAGCCCCAGGCCCACCAGGTCGGGGTTGTCCGCCACCAGGCGGGAAAGGGCCAAAAACCGCCCCCGCTCCTCCACCCGGGGCAAAAGGGCGAGGCCCCGCAAAAGGGCTAGGCCCAAGGCCGCCCGCACCTCCCCTTCCAGGGAGTAAAAGGCAGCCTCGCCCAACATTCCCGCCGCTTCTCCCAAGGCCACCACGCCCCCGCCTTGGCGGTACACCTCCAGGAGGGCCTGGAGGAGGAGGCTTCCCCGGATAAGGTCCAAAAACTCCGGGAGCCCCTCGGCGGCCAACAGCACCAAGGAGCTTTCCGCTACCCTCTGCGCCACCTCGGGGTCAAAGGCCTCTTCCCTCCGCCTTAGGTAGACCACCTTCCCCCGCTTAAGCCCCAGGTGGCGGTAGGCCAGGCGCCAGGCCTCCGCCAGGTCCCGCAAAGGATAAGGCACGAGGAAGAGCGCCTCCCCCCGGGCCTCCGCCAAAAGCCTCTCCTCCACGGGGCGCAAGGCCCCCCGCAAGGGGTCTGCGGTGAGCAAGGCGAAAAAGCCCTGACGCATACCCTGCCTCCTTGCCCTTTAGGGTAGCGCCTTCCTCATGAAAGGAAAAGGGCGGTGTGGTAGACTCAAGAACGTGGCCGCGATGGTATCCCCCCCGGGGGCGATTTCCAAGGGCAAGAAGCGGGCCATCCTCGAGGCCACCTTGGAAATTCTCCGGGAGATGGGGCTTTCCGGGCTCAAGATGGAGGAGGTGGCCCGGAGAGCGGAGGTGGGAAAGGGCACCATTTACCTCTACTTCCGTGACAAGAAGGACCTCTTACGCTCCTTGGTGGAGGAAAGGACCTGGGCCTTTTACCGGGAGGTAGAGGAGGTGGTGCGCCTGCGGGCGCCCTTTTTTGTGCGCCTAGAAGCCCTCTTGCGCAAGCGCCTGGCCTGGATAGAGGAGTGGCGGGGCCTTTGGGCCGCCGTGGCCCGGGAGGCCATGGAAGACCCCACCCCTTGGCTCAAGGGCCTGCACCAGCACTACCTGGACCTCCTGGAAGAACTGGTGCGAAGCGGCCAGGCGGAAGGGGCCGTGCGGCCCGAGCTGTCCCCCAAGGCCACCGCCGCCGTCCTTGCGGCCTTGGGGTGTACCCCCCAGCTAGAGGTGGAGGCCTACATGGAGCACCTCCTTTTGGTGCTCCGGAAAGGAGTTGCGCCGTGAAAGAATTTCGTCCCGGCGACAAGGTGGTCCTGCCCCCTTACGGGGTCGGTGTGGTGGCGGGCATAGCCCAACGGAGCGTGAGCGGCGTAAGCCGAGCCTACTACCAGGTGGATTTTCCCGGCTCCCGTTCCAAGGCCTACGTACCCGTGGAATCCCCCCATAGCGTGGGCATGCGCAAGGCCTTGGCCCCGGAGGAGGTACCCGTCATCCTGGACCTCTTGAAAAACGGGCGCATGCCCCTGCCCAAGCAGTGGGCGGCCCGGCACCGGAAGACGAGCGAGATCCTGGCGGACGGGAACCCGTACCGCATCGCCCAAATGGCGGGGCAGCTTCGGGCCTGGGAGCTGGAGCGAGGCCTCGCCGACCTGGATCGCCAGGCCCTGCGGCGGGCCATCTACCTATTGGCGGAAGAGGTTTCCCAAACCCTGGAAATCAGCGTGCAAGAGGCTAAGCGCCTCTTTGAGGAGGCCTGGGGCGAGGAGCTCAACTAGAGAAGAAGGCTCCAGGTCTTCTTCTCCATCTCCAGGATGCGCGCCAAATAGTGGCGGAGCAGGCCCAGGTCCAGGCGGGCAAGCTGGCCCTGGGCCATAACTTCCAGGTCATAAAGCACCGCCTGGAACTCCGGGGCCGACCAGTGCTCGGCCAGCTCCTGCCAGGGGCCTTCCCCTTCCACGTGGGCGGTCCAAGCCTCGAGGAAAAGGCGGTTCAGGAAGTAAAAGAGGACAAGGCGGTAGGGATAGGGGAGCCCGGCCATCTCCTGCAAAAGGGCCACGTATTCCTGGCGCACTGGGTGCACGGGCTCCCTGGGATCCGCCCCCTGGGAAAGCAGCCAGTCCAGCTCCTCCACCGTGGCCATGAGGGCCTGGACCAAGGGGGGGCGGTGGGGTTGCGGCGCCTCCAGGAGAAGCCCCACCTGGAAGCGGTAAAGGGCCTCCACGAAGGGGTAGTCCTGTTTAAGCCAAAAGAGGAACCGCTCCTCGTCCCAGCGGATGGGAAGGGTCTTCAGGCTTTGCAGGGCCTCGGGAACCGCGGAGAGCACCTCCTCAAGTGGGGACATGGCCGCCTCCCAGAACCCCAAAACGGGCAAATCCCTGGTGCCGTAAGGCCGCCACCGCCTCCTTGGCCTGGCCCTCGCTTTCCGCCAAACCAAAAAAGGCGCTCCCCGAGCCCGACATGAGTACCCCCTTGAGCCCCAAGGCCTTGAGGCGGGCCTTTACCGCCTCGAGCTCCGGGTAGAGGCGGAAGGCGGGGCCCTCGAGGCTATTCCAGTAAGGGGGCTCCTGCCCCCGGGCGAGTGCCGCCAGGATTTCCTCCACGGGAAGCTCCGGGGCGAAATCGTGCGGCTTCACCTCCCCGTAGACCTTGGGCGTGGGAAGGCGCAAGCCGGGGGCGAAGACCACCACGGGCAAGGGAGGAAGGGCCACGGGGCGAAGCCGCTCCCCAATCCCCCGCGCCTCCGCCCCCCCGCCCCGGAGGAAAAAGGGCACGTCCGCCCCCAGGGAAAGGGCTAAGGCCACGAGGTCCACCTCCGCCGGGTAGAGTTCCTTCAGGCCCAGAAGCACCTGGGCGGCGTCCGAGCTTCCCCCACCCAGGCCCGCCCCCTCGGGCAGGGCTTTTTCCAAAACGATCCGCACCCCCCCTGGCCAGCCCGCCGCCTCCAGGTACAACGCTGCTGCCCGGTAGGCTAGGTTCCGCTTGCCGTAGCGGCCCCTGAACTCAATCCCCTCGGGAATGGGCTCCAGGAAGAGGCGGTCCCCGAAGGTGAGGGCGGCGAAGAGGGTGTGGAGCTCGTGGTACCCATCGGGCCGCCTCCCCAACAGGGAAAGGCCCAGGTTGACCTTGGCCACCGCTAGCCGTTCCATGCTTGCGCCAGGGCCTCCGCCAGGAGGAGGTCCTCGGGATAGGTAATCTTAAAGGCCGTCCGCTCCCCTTCCACCAAGGCCACGGGGTAGCCCAAGGCCCGCACCAGCTGGGCGTCGTCCGTGGCGGTGAGGTCCCGCTTCCTGGCGTAGGCGTGGGCCTCCCGCAACAGGGCGGTGAAGAAGCCCTGGGGGGTCTGCACCAGGCGAAGCGCCTCCCGGGGCACCACCACCCCATAACCCTCCCCTTCCGGCTGTACCAGGGTGTCGGGGACGGGCAAAACCGGCACCGCAGCCCCCGTGGCCTGGGTGGCCTTTAGAACCCTTTCCACCAGGCCCCGGGTCACGAAGGGCCGGGCCACGTCGTGCACCAGGACCAGAGGAAGGCTCGCCGCCTCCAAGAGCCGGGCCACGGAGGCCTGACGGGTTTCCCCGCCCGGCACAAACGTGGCCCGGAGGCCTCGAGGCGCCTCCACCCCCGGGGGCAGGGCCACCAGGACCTCCGCCGCCTGGGCAAAGGCGTCCAGGGCCCACTCCAAAAGGGTCTTCCCCCCCAGCGGCAAGAAGGCCTTGGGGCCCAGGCCGAGCCGCTCGCCTTTCCCGGCGGCGGGGATGAGGACGGAAACCTCCACGCCCCCATGGTAGCATGGGCCCCATGAGCGCTTGGGAAGCCCTTCTCTTGGGGGGGGTGGAGGGGCTCACAGAGTTCCTGCCCGTTTCCTCCACCGGCCACCTCACCCTCCTCTTCCACCTCCTGGGCCTGCCGGTGGAAACCGACCCCTTCCTCAAAACCTTCCTCATCGCCATCCAGCTCGGGGCCATCCTGGCCATCCTCCTCCTTTACGGAAGGCGCTTCCTGGTGGACCGGGCCCTCCTCTTCCGCATCGCCATCGCCTTCTTGCCCACGGCGGCCATGGGCTTCCTCCTCTACCCCTTCATCAAGGGGGTGGTCCTGGGGCGGGACGACGTGGTGGTCTTTTTCCTCTTCTTCGTGGGTCTCCTCCTCCTCTTCGCCGACCGCCTGGCGGAAAGGGCCCGCTTCCAAGACGCCACCGAACTTCCCTTAGGCCGGGTGGCCCTCATCGGCGTCTTTCAGGGCTTGGCCGCCCTGTTCCCGGGCACCAGCCGGAGCGGGGCCACCATCCTGGGGGGGCTCCTTTTGGGGCTATCCCGCAAGGGTGCGGCGGAGTTCAGCTTCCTCCTGGCCCTCCCCACCATGGTGGCGGCGGTGGGCTACGACCTCTTCAAAAGCGCCCCCGCAATCCCCCAAGGCGGCTACGGCCTTCTCCTCCTGGGCTTTTTGGCCGCCCTCCTCACCGCCCTCCTCACCGTGCGCATGGCCTTGGGCTTCGTGGAGCGGTACGGCTTCCGCCCCTTCGCCCTCTATCGCATGGCCTTGGCCCTGGTCTACGCCTACTTCTTCCTACGCTAGGGCCAAGACCCGGTCCAAGGCCTTTAGGAAAGCCTGGTAAAGCTCCTTGCGCGCCCCTTCCCCCATGAGGCCGAGCCGGAGCACCTGCCCCCGGGTGGGGCCGATCCCCCCCGCCACCGCCACCCCTTCGGCGTAGAGGCCCTTCACCAGCCGGTCCGCCTCCACCCCTTCGGGGGGACGCACCACCAGGACCGTGGGCAAGGGGCTTCCCTTGGGGTAAGGGGTGAAGCCCCGCGCCCTGAGCTCTTCCAAGAGCCAGGCGTAGACCTCCCGGGCCCGCCGTTCCCGGGCCTCCATCCCCTCCTCCAAGGCCAGGTCCAGGGCCTCGAGGAGGGCGTAGTGGAGGAGGACGGGGGTGGTGTGGTGGTACCCTCCCCGCTCCCAGTGCTCCGCCACCCGGGTGAGGTCCAAATACCAGCCCCGCTTGGCGGAAAAAGCCCTCCGGGCCTCCGCCGACACCGCCACCGGGGCCAGCCCCGGGGGGGCGGAAAGGCACTTCTGGCTTCCCGTAAAGGCGTAGTCGGCCCCCAGGGCCCGCATGGAGAAGGGGAGCATGCCCAAGGTGGTCACGGCGTCCAGAAAAAAGAGGGCCCCGGCCTCCTTGGCCAGGGCCCCGATGGCCTCCGCCGGGTTCAGGACCCCGGTGGAGGTTTCCCCGTGGACCAGGGCCACCATGCGGTAGCGGCGCTCCTTCAAGGCGCGCGCCACCCGTTCGGGGTCCACCGCCTCTCCCGGGGGAAACTCCAGGACCACGGGGTCCAGGCCGTGCAGGGCCGCCATCTCCGCCACCCGGGCGGAGAAGGCCCCGTTCACCAGAACCAGCACCGGGCCCCGGTCCAGGTTGGCCAGCCCCGCCTCCATGCCCAGGCTCCCCGAGCCGGCCAGCGCCGCCACCATCGCCCCCTCTCCGGGGTCAAAGAGCCGTAAGAGCCTTTCCTGGATGGCCCGGTTCACCGCCAAGACCTCGGGGTCCAGATGCCCTCGCATGGGGCGCAAGAGGGCCTTTTGTACGCGTTCGGGAATGGGGGTGGGTCCGGGGGTCAGGAGCAACATGGGTTTCCTCCTAGATAAAGCGAGGCCCCCGCGGCCAAACCGGGGGGGCCCTTCCCGAAGGAAGGGGCCCCCTACCGGATAGCTCGCAGGAGCCTCATTGCCCGGCACTTTAGCAGAAGGGCGCCCTCCTTGTAAAGTGCTAGGTGGATGAAGGACTACTATGCCATCCTGGGGGTGGGCCGCGAGGCCACCCAGGAGGAGATCAAACGGGCCTACCGCAAGCTTGCCCTGCAATACCACCCCGACCGCAACCCCGGGGACAAGGCGGCGGAGGAGCGCTTTAAGGAGATCAACGAGGCCTACGCCGTCCTCTCCGACCCGGAAAAGCGGGCCCAGTACGACCGGGGCCTTCTGGGCCAGGCGGAGTTCTCCACCGAGGACCTCTTTGACCTTTTCGCCCAGGTCTTCGGCTTCCGCTCCGCCCGGACCGCCCCCAGGGGGGAGGACCTGGAGGTGGAGGTGGAGGTGGCCCTCGAGGACCTCCTCTTGGGCAAGGAGGCGGAGGTAGCCTACGCCCGGCTCGTGCCCTGCGAGGCCTGCGGGGGCCAGGGGGGCAAGCAGGTGGCCTGCCCCACCTGCGGGGGGCGGGGCGTGGTGGAAACCCTTCGTCAGGGCCTTTTTGGCGGCTTCGTCACCCGCTCCACCTGCCCCCACTGCAAGGGCCAAGGCCACCTCCTGGCGGAAGCCTGCCCCACCTGCCACGGCCGGGGGCGCATCCCCCGGGAGGAAAGGATTAGGGTGCGTATCCCTCCGGGCATGGACGAGGGGCACCTTCTCCGGGTTCCCGGCTACGGCAACCTGGGCCCCGGGGGGCCGGGAGACCTCTACGTGCGGCTCAGGGTACGCCCCCACCCCCACCTAGAGCGCCAAGGGGCCGACCTGGTCTACCGCCTGCGCCTGGGCCTGGCCCAAGCCGCCTTGGGCACCCGGTTGGAGGTGCCGGGGCTTTCCGGCCCCATCCCCTTGGAAATCCCCCCGGGCACGGGACACGGGGAGGTGTTTGAGCTTCCCGGGGAAGGTCTCCCCCACCCCGGGGGCCGGGGGCGGGGAGCGCTACGGGTGGTGGTGGAACTCGTCGTGCCCAAAAGGCTTTCCCCCAAGGCGCAAAAGCTCCTCCGGGCTTACGCCGAGGAGGTGGGGGAGGAGGTGGCCCCCGAGGGGTTTTGGGAAAGGCTTAAGGGGTTCTTCCGCAAGTAGCCCGGTCGTGGTAAAGTGAGGTATTCCGGGTCGCTTCAGGGTGGCCCCATGGGTCTAAAGCAACCCCTCAGGCCCCGGATACGGGCCCAGCAAGGGCCCGGAAGCGAAGGAGCAGTATGCAGAAGGGTCGGGTCAAGTGGTTCAACGCGGAGAAGGGCTACGGCTTCATCGAGCGCGAGGGGGATACGGACGTGTTCGTCCACTTCAGCGCCATCAACGCCAAGGGGTTCCGCACCCTGAACGAGGGCGACATCGTCACCTTTGACGTGGAGCCGGGCAAGAACGGTAAGGGCCCCCAGGCGGTGAACGTCACCGTGGTGGAGCCGGCCCGCAGGTAAAAAGGGCAAAAGGCCGCCCCGGGCTTCCCGGGGCGGTTTTCTTTCACCCGCCTCTTAGCCGGGGCGGGGTAGCATGGGGAGGATGCGGACCCTAAGCCTCGCCTTCCGCCCGGTGACCCCGGAGGACGCTCCTCTTCTCCACCGCGTCTACCGGCAAAGCCCCGGGTACTTCGCCTTGATCGGGATGGAGATCCCCACCCTGGAGGATGTGGCCCGCGACCTGGCCACCCTGGAAAAAGACCCCCGTCGCCGCGCCTTCTTGCTCTTCCAGGAAAGGGAGGCCGTGGGCTATGTGGACTACAAGCTCCACTACCCCGAGGCGGAGGACGCCACCTTGAGCCTCCTCCTCATCCGGGAAGACCGCCAAGGCCTGGGCCTGGGGCGGCGGGCCCTGGCCCACCTGGTGGACCACCTGGCCGGGGTGGAGCGGCTTTACGCCGTGGTCTACGGCAACAACGCCCGCGCCATCGCCTTCTTCCAGGCCCAGGGCTTCCGCCACGTGAAAGACGGGGGGCCGGCCCTGAGCTGGTACGTGCGCGAGCTTAGGGCCGGCCCCTGACAGGGGTTTACTCTAGCCCCGCCAGCTTCCGGTTCTTCTCGATGTAGAACTTCCACTGCTCGGGAACGTCCTCCTCGGGGAAGATGGCGTTCACCGGGCAGGCGGGCACGCAGGCCCCGCAGTCGATGCACTCCTCGGGGTGGATGTAGAACTGGTCCCCCCCGTCGTAGATGCACTCCACGGGGCACACCTCCACGCAGGACTGGTCCTTGACTCCGATGCAGGGCTCACAGATCACGTGCGGCATCCTTCACCTCCTGAGCGACCGCTCCCCCCTATTTTAGGGCAGGAGCCCCTTTGTCAAGCTCAAAAACCCAGGTGGCGGAAGAAGGCCTCCCGGGGGATGGCCCCCAGGACCTCCTCCCCCCGCACCACCAAGACCAAAGGGCTTTGGAAAAACAAGGGGGCGAGCTCGCTCACGGCCGCCTCCGCCTCCACGCTGGGCACCTCCTCCAGGGCCAGGATATGGTCGGAAAGGCCCAAGAGGCCCACGGGCCGCCCCTCCTGGAGCAGGAGGGCCACCCCCCGGCCCTCGTAGGCCTCGAGGCCCTCCACCCGGGGCAGGGGCCGGGCCAGGCGGCGGGCGGGGGTGGGGCCCAGAAGCCCTGCGGTGAGCAAGGTGGTGCACGGCACCCGCACCGCCTTCTTGGCCAAATATAGGGCGAAGGTAAAGGCGAAGACGAACCCCAAGCCCTCCAGAAGCCCCGGCAGGTTAAAGCTTCCCCACCCAAGCCGGCCCCCCTCCCCTAAGAGGGCGTGGAGGAGGTAGGAGAAGAGAAGCCCCAGCACCAAGGCCGCCAGGTAGGCGAAAAGCCCCGCCAGGCGTAGCTCCTTCACCGTGCGCATGGGTTTAGCTTACCAGCTCCTCCTCCCGGTCCACGTCCACCCCCACCTCGGGGTAAGGGGTGAGGAGGGCCCGGGCTTTCACCCCCAGGATCCGGCTTGCCCGCTCCTCCACCTCGGCCAGGGAAAGCCTCCCCAAGAGGAGCTTGAGGAGGATGTCCAGCCCCACCAAGCGGGCCAGGGCCAGGGGCCTTTTGCGCAGGGCCACCACCCGTTTGGCCAGGGGCAGGGCCTGGAAGAAGAGGGCCTTGTCCAGGAGGAGAAGGTTTCCCCCGGTGAAGGTCCCCTCCTTGAGCCGGGCGTAGGTGCGGCGGGTCTTGGGAAAGCGGGCCTCCACCGCCTCCTTGGGCACGATGGGGTAGACCAAGGCCGCTTCCGGCGCCCTCTCCAGGACGAAGCGCACCGCCTCCGGGGTCAGGTGGGGGAGGTCGGCGGTGGCCACCAACACGCGGCCTTCCACGTGGGCCAAGGCCGCCTCCAGGTTGGCGAGGAGGCTTCCTTGGTCGGGCAGGGTGAGGCGGGGAGGGGGGGTTAGCCCCGGGTTTTCCCCCACGTAAAGGGCGGAAAGCCCCGCCTGGGCCAAGGCCTCGAGGACCCACTCCGCCAGGGGTCTCCCCCGGTAGGGCACCAGGGCCTTGCTCCGCACCCCGTACCTCTTGGCCCAAGCCTCCTCTCCACCCCCTAGGACGATGGCCTCCATGCCCCCATGGTATAGGCTCGGGGCATGGAGCGCCTCCTTGCCCCCTTGGGTCTTCTCCTCACCTGGGGCCTCACCCTCTACGCCTACCCCCACCTGCCAGAACGCATCCCCGCCCACTGGAACCCCCAGGGGGAGGTGGACCGCTACGGAAGCCGTCTGGAAATCCTCCTCCTACCCCTCCTTCTCACCTTCCTCCTTTACCCCCTATTGGCCTTGGCGCCCCGGTGGGACCCCAAGCTTAGGGGAAAGGCACCCCCCGTCTGGCCCTGGCTGGTGGCGGGGGTGGTCTGGTCCTTTTTCCTCCTGCAAGGGGCCATCCTCTACGCCACCTGGCGGGCGGCGCAGGGAAGCCCTTTTCCCGTGGGGCAGGCCATCCTCCTGGCGATGGGCCTCGTCTTTTTGGCCCTCGGCCTCCTCCTGCCCAAGCTCCCCCTCAACTACCTGGCGGGGGTGCGCACCCCCTGGACCCTGGAAAGCCCTCGAGTGTGGCGTCAAACCCACCGGCGGGCGGGCCTCGTATTCGCCCTTTTGGGGCTTTTCGCCTGGGCCGCCGCCTTTCTGGGAAGCTTAGGGGTGTGGCTATGGCTTTTGCCCACATTCCGCACCCCCTTCACTCCAGCAGGTAATATCGCCCGGCCCCCAGGAGGCGCGCCGCGGTCTCGTGATGGGGAGCCAGGTTGAGGACGAACCACCTGCCCCCCAGCTCCACCAGT
>NZ_BSRG01000024.1 GCF_040363165.1 Thermus sp. LT1-2-5
AAGGGAGGTGGGCAGAACGGAAACTAAAGGGGTTCTCGGAGGTGAAGGAGGTGCTGGAGAAGATGCTTCAGGAGCGGTATGCCCCCCGTACACAGACTCTTACACATAACTCTTGACACGACCAACGATGGTCGTGTAAGGAATTATGTGTAGGAGTTTGTGTATAAAAGGGGGGTACCAGGATTAGGAAGGAGGTACCCCGTGGACCAGGATACCTTGCAGGTGATGCTAAGGGAAGCGGTGAGGCAGACGGTGACCGAGGTCTTGCAGATTCTCCTGGACGCCGACCGGGAAGCCTTCTTGCGCCAGCACGGGGGACGCAAGAACGGCTACTACCCCCGCAAGCTGGAGACCGCCTTTGGCCAGGTGAAGCTGGCCATCCCCCGGGATCGGGAAGGGAAATACTATCCCAGCCTCCTTCAACCCTATGCCCGCCGTCAGGTGGACGTGGGGGAGGTGGCCATTGCCCTTTACGCCGCTGGGGTGAGTCAACGCAAAGCGGCGGAGGTGATGAGCCTCTTGCTGGGCCACCGGTACACCTACGAAACCATCAGCGCCATCACCGACCAGGTGCTGGAAGCGGCCGAGGCTTTCCAGAAGCGGCCTTTGCCGGAGGAGATGGCCTTTGTTTACCTGGATGGCTTTTTCTTGAAGGTGCTCAGGGAGGGACTTGGGGTGGAGAGGGCGGCCGTATACGTGGCCCTGGGGGTGACCCCCAAAGGGGAGAGGCAGGTTCTGGGCTGCAAGATAGCCTTCGGCTGACCTGGCTCCTTCCCACGGAGAACGCCCATGCCTGGGGGGAGGTGCTGAAGGAGCTTTGGGAAAGGGGGCTAAGGCGGGTGTTGCTGTTGGTCACCGATGGTCTACCTGGGATAGAGGAGGCCATCAGGAGGGTTTATCCCATGGCGGGGTGGCAGCGGTGCGTGGTGCACATGGTGCGCTCTAGCCTGGGGCAGGTGCGTTCCCGGGACAGGGCTCTTTTGGCCCAAGACCTGAAGGGGGTGTACATGGCGGGGAGCCGACAGGAAGCCCTGGGTGCTTTGGAGAGGCTGAGGGAGGCCTGGGGTGCCAGGTACCCTTCCCTGGTGGCCTCCTGGTGGGAGAACTCGGGGGCTCTGCTCCGTTTCCACGATTACCCCCAGGTGCTCTGGCCCTATCTGCGGAGCACCAACCTGATGGAGAGGTTCATCCGGGAGGTGAGGCGTGGGACGAAGGTGCGGGATCATAAGTTCCCCCGACCCGAGTCTGTGTTTAAGCTCCTTTACTTGGAGGCGGAGCGTCAGGAGGGGAGGTGGTCTGAGCGGCGATTGAAGGGCTTTGCTGAGGTGCGGGAAGTGCTGGAGAAGATGCTTCTGGAGAGGTATGCCCCCCGTACACAGACGCTTACACATAAATCTTGACACGACCAAGGCGGTTGTAGAGGCAGTTCCAGAGAAGGCGCATTAAAGAAGACAGGGGGTTCAGGCGTCACGTGAACATGGTCCCGCTCTTGGGGTGGGGAAGGCAAACCAAAAATCGCAACCCGACCGGAGGGTGCGAACAGACCCTAGATTGCCTAATCAAGTCCGTTACTTTAGGATGAGGCCATGCCACGCCGCAAACAGCCCCAAGAGGCCCTGCCTCCTCGCATCCGCGCCATCATCGAGCGCCGCAAGGAGCTGGGCCTGACCCAGGAGGAGCTCGCCCGCATGGCGGGCTTCTCCTTCAGCCTCATGGCCAAGATCGAGCGCGGGGCCACCGACCCCCGTTCCCTCTCCGCCCTCTACCTCACCAACCTGGCCCGGGTCCTGGGCCTTCCCCTCTCCGTCCTCCTGGACGAAGGGCTCCCGGAGGGCCTCGAGGAGCGCCGTCCCGTGGCGCTTCCCCTCTACCCCTCCCTGCAAGCCGCCCTCTCCGGGGAAAGCGCCCGCCAGGCCTACCTGGCCCCCGAGGACCTGCCCAAGGGAGCCCTGGTGGACAAGCTCGCCTTCCTGGAGCTTCCCGGGCCCTGGCTCTTCTCCCTCACCCTCCCCTTCCCCCTCACCAAACCCCTGCGCCTTCTGGCGGAGCTGAGGCCCCTGGTGGCCCGGGAAGGGGTCTACGTGGGCCGCCTCGAGGGCCACCCCGCCCTCTTCACCCACGAGGACCTGGAAAGGAAAAACTTCGCCCTCTACCCCCTCCTCCAAGGGCTTCCCACCCTCTGGACCGAGGGCCGGGAACCGGAGATCCTCGGCCTGGTGCGGGCTTGGTGGGTGCAGGGATAACCCCCTGTTGCTAAAGGATCATTCGGTGTGCTAGCCTTGGAGTGTGGTCTTTGCTTGGCACAGGGCTATGCTAATATGGCAAGACAAGGGAGGTGAGAGGAACAGGCTAACTTAGCGGCCTCCAAAAAGAAGCGGATCGGGGTTGCCCCCGACAGCTTGCTCTCAAGCTTGGTATCCGCCCCTTCCCAAGGCTAGGATACCAAGCCGCAGAGGGAGAGTCAACCTCTTTGGGCAACCCCACGGGCCCCAGGGCCGGGGTAAAAGGCCCAAAAAGCACCGTGGGACGCAAAAAAGCTCACTCCAAGGCTTGGACCTACCTGGACCACCCTTCGGCTTTCACCCTGATCCCGAACCCCATCCTCAAGCAGGCCCTCTCCGGCGAGGTGGGAGGGAAGCGCCTCAAGCCCATCCCCCGCCTGGTCTACCTCACCCTCCTCTCCCGGGCCCGCCTGGAGGGGAAGGAGGCCACGGCCCAGGACCTCGCCCTCCTCCTGGGCTTCGACCCCCGCACCGTGGAGAAGGCCCTCCTGGAACTCTGGGAGCTTGGCCTGGTGGAGCGGGGCGGCTACGGCTACTTTGCCCCCTTGCGCGCCGTGCTCCCCAAGGCGCACGCTGTGCAAAGCTCCTTGCACGCCGTGCAGGGGGAAAGCGGGGAAAAGGCCGTGCCAGACGAGCTTGGCTCGGTCCTAGAAGAAATAAGAGAAGAAGAAAAGAAAAAACCTCCTCATCCTCTATCCCACCCACCCACCCCGCCTTCGGCAGAGGGGGAGGAGGAGCTTTGGGAGGAACCCCTAGCGGAACCCTTAGGGGAAGGCCACGAGGTGGAAGCCTCCCTTGCTTTTCCTCCGGGAGGGAGCGGAACTTCTGTCTTGACCCAAGCTTCCCCGCCGCTTGTGAAGCCGGGCACGAAGTCCCTGCGGGCCGCCCTGGAGGGGGCGGGGCTTTGGCGGGAGTTCTGGCGGGTCTTCCGCCCCGGCTTCGCCACCCCGGCCCTCTTCGGGGCCTACCTCCACCGCCTGGAGCGGGGGGCCCTGCCCCTGGGGACGGCCTTTCTGGAGGTCGTGGCCCGCACCCTGGAAGGGGCGAGGCGGGGGGTGGTGCGCTACCCGGCGGCCTACCTGGAGCGGTTGCTTCAGGAGCTAGCCCCCGAGGGGGCCCAAGCCCCTTCCCTGACCTCTTCCCTCGAGGCCCCGCCTTTCCAAGACGGCGACCTGCTCCTCCTGCCCGATGGCAGGCGGGGCTACTTCGGGGGCTGGACAGGAGGGGGTAAGGAGGCCTTCCTGGAGGTGGACGGGGTGGCCTACCGGGTGCCCAGGGAACTTCTCCTTGAGGCCCGTGTGGTAGGGTGAGGGAGATGCTGGAAGCCGAACTCCTCCCCGCTTCGTCGGGGGAGAAACCCCTTGGGGAAGGCTTCTCGGAAGGCGAGGAGTCTAGGCCACAGGACTGGTATTTCGCCCGGCTGGAGCTTTGGGGCACCCTGGAGCGCAAGATCCTGCCCCCCAAGGGCAAGGGGGAAGGCTCTCAGGAGGGGGGGCGTCCCCGATGGGTCTACGTCCTGCGGGATCCCGCCTTGGGGGAGGTGCCCCTGCGCTTTCCCCGGGAAGTGTGGGAGCGGATCCCCTTCTGGGCCTTCCAGCGCCACTTGGGGCGCACCGTCTTAGCCCGCTTCTCCCCTCGTACGAACGCCCAGGGCCTTTGGTCCCCCTGGCACTCCCCCGCCTTGGGGTTTTCCCGGAGGCCGGGGGTGGAGCCATCCCGCTTCCAGGCGCGGGGCCGCCTGGTGGGGGTGGACCGGGAGGAGGGGCGGCTGGTGGTGGAGATCCGTCCCAACCCCCAAGGGGTCCTCAAGGAACCCTTCCGCCTCACCCTGCACGCCGCCCTGGCCCTCCTGGAGGGGCTTCCTTCCCTGGGCAGCGGGGTGTACCTGGAGGGGGAGCTGAGGCCCAAGAGCAGGCGGATGGTGGTGAGGAAGGCCGAGCTTGTTCCCCTGTGGGACGACTAGGGCACAAGGCTTTCCTCCACGGGGTGGCCCATCTCTCCCCTTCGGGCTGTGGGCGTAGCCTTCGCCTGGAGGCGCGGGGACTTTTCACCTTGCGGGCCAGGTTTCTGGGAGGTAAGGGCCCAGGGACGGGCTTCCACCAGGTGGTCCTCTGGTTTCGCACCGACCGGGAAGGGTTCGTCACCGAAGTGGTGGTGGCCCACTGGTCCCTCCTGGCCCCGGCCCCGGTGGGCTTCCTTCCCGACGAACCTCTGCGCTTCAGCCTCTTGGGGGAATGGCTGGGGGCTCACGAGGGTGTGGGAAGGGTCTGGGTGGTGCCCAAGGACCCTGAGGAAGCTCCTCCCTTCCCCGTGCGCTTTCTTCCCGTGCGCCCCCACCTGGTCCCAGCCCCAGGGGGGCTCGCCCTGGTCCTGGGACGGGTGGAGCGGGGGAGGCTCCTGGGGGAGGAGGTGCTGCTCTTGAGCGGAAGGGTCCTTTGCCCGGGGGCTGGCTAAAGCCTAGTCTGACCAGTTGTGCTAAGCTTGGGCTGTGGACAAGACCTGGCAGCTGCAAGAGGCCAAGGCCCGCTTCTCCGAGCTGGTGGAGGAGGCCCTGCGCTCCGGCCCCCAGGTGGTGACCCGCCGGGGCAAGCGGGCGGTGGTGGTCCTCTCCTGGGAGGCCTACGCCCGCCTGGCGGGCAGGGAGACCCGCCTCCTGGAGGCCCTTCGCCCCCAAGAACCCCTCCCCAATGAGGAGGTGGAGGCCCTCTTCCCTCCGGAGAGGGAGGGGATCGCCTACCGGAAGGTGGAACTTTGAGCTACCTCTTGGACACCAACGTGGTCTCCGAGGTGGCCAAGCGGGAACCCCACCCTGCGGTCTTGGCCTGGCTGGAGGCGGTGCCCCTGGGGGAGGCTTACCTTTCTGCCCTCACCTTGGGGGAGCTGGTGCAAGGGGTGGTGCGGGCTCCCTCGGAGCGGCGTCCCCGGCTGGAGGCCTGGCTGGACGGGATCAGACGCCGCTTCGCGGGGCGGATCCTTCCCCTAGATGCAGAGGTGATGGAGGTCTGGGGAGAGCTCACCGGGCGGGCCATGGTGGAGGGAAGGAGCCTCTCCCCCCTAGATGCCCTGCTGGCGGCCACGGCCCTGCGGCACGGCCTGGTGCTGGTCACCCGCAACCTGAGGCCTTTTGAGGGCGTGCCCGTGCGGGTGTTCAGCCCGTGGGAGGCTCCTTGAGGAGAGGGTATTTGGCAACACGTGTTATGATGGGGGCAACATGGCACGGGTAAAGCTAAAGCCGCTGGCCTTGTGGGCCCGGGAGCGGGGTCTCCCCTACAGCACCGCCCACAAGATGCTCCGCGAGGGGAAGATCCAGGCGGAACGGGTGGGGGAGTGGTGGATGGTCCGGGAGGAGGTGCCGGAGGAAGGCCCGGCCCAGGGCAGGGTCCTCACCCTCTTCACCCACGCCGGGGGGGCGGGGAAGACCTCCCTCACCCGGGACCTCGGCTATGAGATGGCCTCGAGGGGGAAGCGGGTGCTCCTGGTGGACATGGACCCCCAGGCTAACCTCTCCGCCTGGTTGGGACATGAGGAGGTTCCAGAAGAGGAAACCGCCCTCGCCGTGTTCGAAGGTCGAGCCACCCCTCAGCCCAAGGAAGTTCTGCCCAACCTCCACCTTCTCCCCGCCCAGGTGGAGTTGGCCCGGGCCGAGGTTCTCCTCTCCCGCGAGCCCCACAACGCCTTTGCCCTCCGGGGAGCGCTAAACGAGCTTCGGGAGGTCTACGACCTCATCCTCGTGGACTCGCTTCCCTCCCTGGGCTCTCTGGCGGTGGCCGCTGCCTTGGCTGGGGACGGGCTTGTCGTTCCCGTGGAGCTTTCCCGGAAGGGGGCCCAGGCCTTGCGCACCGTGGTCCAGGTGGCCCGCGGCTATGGGATTTCCCTTCAGCGGATGCGCCTTTGGGCGGGTCGGAGCTTCGTGCGCCTGGTGGTTCCCACCCATGCGGAGGGCACCGCCCGGGACCGGGAGGCCCTGCAGGCCCTCGAGGAGGCCCTGAGCGGAGCTGTGCCCGTGGCCCCACCCCTGACCAGGAGGCCCGCCGTGTACCGGGAGGCTCAGGCTAAGGGCGTACCCGTTCAGCTGGTAGGGGGAGATGAGGTGATCCGAGAGTTCAAGGCCCTTGGCGACCTCGTGGAGGAGACGCTTCTGCGGGAGGAGGTGGCGGCGTGAAGCGCAACCCCATCAGCCCCTTTCTACCTCCTGATCTGGCCCGGGCCCTGGACCTCTCCGAGGTAGGGGGCGGGCGCCTCCTCCCCCTCGAGGCCCTCTCCCCCCGTCCCCAGCCCCGGCGCCGCTTCGAGGAAGCCTCCCTGAAGGCCCTGGCGGAGTCCGTCCGGGCGCACGGGGTTCTGGAGCCCCTCCTGGTGCGGCCCTTGGGGGACGGGAAGTACGCCATCGTGGCCGGGGAGAGGCGGTACCGGGCCGCGAGGATGGCGGGGCTTTCCGAGGTCCCGGTGCGGGTGGTGGAGCTCTCCGAAAAGGAGGCGAAGCTTTTCGCCCTGGTGGAGAACCTTCAGCGGGAGGACCTGAACCCCTACGAGGAGACCCTGGGGGTCCTGGACCTCCTGTCGGAAGACTTGGGGAGGCCCGTGGAGGAGGTGGTGGCCCTGCTCCACCGGATGCGGGACGAGGCGAGGAGGAAAGTTCCCCAAAACGTTTTGGGGAGCCTCGAGGCCCGGAGGGTGGAGGAGGTCTTCCGGGCCCTGGGCCGCATGGGTTGGGAGTCCTTCGTCCAGGCCCGCCTCCCCCTCCTCAACCTCCCCGAGAACCTCAAGGCGGCCCTGGAGGAGGGGTCCATCCCCTACACCGCCGCCCTGGAGCTCAAGAAGGTGAAGGACGAGTCCTCGCGGAAGGCCCTCCTGGAGGAGGCGAGGGCGGGCCTCTCCCTGCGGGACCTGAAGGCCCGGGTGCGGGAGCTTTTGCAGAAGGAGAAGGCCCCCAAGCCCTGGCACCGGGAGGTGGGGGAGAGGCTCTTGCGGCTGGACCTCGAGGCCCTGCTCCCTGAAAAGCGGGCCAGGGTAGAAGCGCTCTTAGCGGAGCTCAAGGAACTGCTTGGTTAGGTGCGGTTTTTCTCTAGGAGGCGGGGGCGAAGGTGGAGGCGCAAGGTCAGCTGAGCCAAGGTCTGGTGGAGGAAGTGAGGAGCCAACTCAAGGAGGGTCCTGAGCAGGAGCAGGTGGTGGGCCCCTTAGTGCAGTATCTCCTTACCAAAGGCTATAAACTTGAGCAGATCCGCTTCGGCAAGAGGGAGTGGCGGGTGCCCAAGAGCCCCTCGGAGGCCCACAAGCGGGAGAAGGGGAGAAGCTATGAGGGTTTCCCCGTTGACATCGCCATCTTTAACGCTTCTGCGGAGGGCCCTTCTCTTCCTCGCATCGTTATTGAGACCAAACAACCCAAGGAGGAAGCCGGGATCTCTCAACTGCAGGCTTACATGTCCCTGGAACCTTCTGTAGAGCTTGGAATCTGGACCAACTCCGCTGACCCTTCCGCTCCCGCCCTTTTCCTCTACCGTGGAGAGGCGCATCCTAGGCGCAAGCTGGTCAAGGACATCCCCTCTCCCGGGGACCCGATAGTGCCTGACCGCGTACCTCTTCGGTACAAGGACTTGACCGTTCCTAGCCAGGACGTCTTGAGAAAACTCTTCTCCGACCTCATGGACCGCTTGGCCTCCGAAGACGCTAACGTGGTCCGTCCTGATGACCGCCTGAGCGAGCTTTGCAACCTCATCCTTTTGAAGCTGGATGGCGACAGGAGAGCCAAGGCCGAAGGAGAGGAGGCGGAGGTGCGCTGGCGGGCCCTCTCCACTCCCGAGGACACCGCGCGGATGATCCGGGAGTGGTTCCGCAACTTTACCCGGGTCTACCCCGAGCTCTTCACCAGCGAGGAGGAGCGGACGCTGAGGCTGACGGACCGTTCTATCCACCTGGTGGTGGAGGCTTTGGAGGGGTACCGCCTCATCGAGGCGGGAAGCGAGGCGGTGGCCCAGGCCTTCCAGGTGCTCCGGACGGAGGCCCTGCGCTCGGCGGACGGCCAGTTCTTCACCCCCCAGTCGGTCATCAAAGCGGGCGTGGTCCTTACGGAGGTGGAGTGGGACGACTTGGTGATCGATCCAGCTTGCGGTACTGGGGGCTTTTTGATCGAGGCTTTCTTCAACCTGGTGGAGAAAGCGAAGGGAGACCCCACTCAAGCGGTCCGCTGGGCCCAGACCCACCTCTACGGGGTGGACAAGGACCACGTGGCCGTCAAGTTGGCCAAGGCGGTCATGCAGATCGGTGGGGACGGCTCGGCCCATATCTTCCGGGGAGACTCCATCAGGAGGCACGAGTGGCCCAAGAGCTTTCCTCACCTGCAGTCCGAACTGCAGGAGGGGCGCTTTGACCTGGTGCTCACCAACCCTCCCTTCGGTAAGGACCTGGTAGTAAGCAGAGAAGACCTCGCCCAAAGCGGCTTTTCTATCCACCTGGCGGATGGGGGCTCTATGAAGAAGGTTCCCATAGGCCTGGTCTTCCTGGAGCTCGCCTACTGGCTCCTAAAGCCTGGAGGGCGTGTGGGGATCGTTCTTCCCGAAACCTACTTCTTCAGCCGCTCCTACCGCTGGGTGATGGACTGGCTCCGCCCCCGCCTTCGCCCCCTGGTGGTGGCCAATATCCCTATGGAGGCCTTTCAGCAATATGCCAGGGCTAAGACTAGCTTTTTCGTCTTTGAGAAGCTCGCAAGCGAGCCCGACCTCGAGGCCCCTGTCCTCTTCCTCAACCCCCACACCTGTGGCATAGGCCCTGACGGGAAGGACATCCCCGACAACGAGCTCTGGGAGCACGTGCTCTTGAGCAAGAAAGGCGAGCTTCCCCCTGGAGCCGTTCAGGTGAGGCTTGGGGAGGTGTATCGGCGAGGGGTGCTCGTCCCCCGCTACTACGACCCCAGGTACGAAGAGCCCCTAAACCGCCTTCTGGAGGAAAAGGGCCTCGAGGGGGTGAGCCTGGGAGAGCTGGTGGAGAGAGGCTTCCTGGAGTACCGCTTCGGCCACGGTAGCCCGGATCGCCTGAACCGTAGGGGCGAGGTCCCCTACATCAAGGTGAGCGACCTCCGGGCTGGAAGGGTGAACGTCAACCCCACCAACCTGGTCCCGAGGGAGGTGGCGAGGAGGCTCTGGAGAGGGGAGGAGAGCGGGCTTCGGGCTTGGGATCTCCTCACTCCCATCCGGGCGAGTAGCAATATTGGGGAGTTTGCCGTCCTGCTCCCTGGCGAGGAGGAGCGGGTGCTAACCAAGGAGGTGCTCGTCCTGAGGAGCACGGAGGAGGGCGAAAGGGAGGGGTACACGCCTTTCTACCTCTTCTGGGCTCTCTCTTTGAGGGCGGTCAGGGAAAGCTGGCGGCGGGTCACTCTGATGCAGACGAACCGGGAGGACGTAGGAGACTACTGGAAAGAGGTGAGGATCCCGAAACCGAAGAGCCCCAGCTGGGCGGAAGAGGTGAGCCGCCCCGTTCGGGAATACCTTGAGGGTCTGGTCCAGGCCCAAAGGGGCCTCCTGGGTCTGAGGGCCCAGGAGGAGGAGGGGTTCACCTTTGTTCCTTTCTTGAGGCCACCAAGCGTCGGGGACAAGGAGTCCGAGAACAACCCGGGAGGGAATACCTCCACTTAAGGGGCTGGGGTTGAAAACGGCCTAGAACTCCTCCCCCCACCCCGGCACCACGAGGCTCTTCATCCCGGTCCAGTAGGCCACTTTCTCCCTGGGATGGCCTTCTTTGAGGAAGCGGCGGATGGCCCGCCAGCGCAAGGGGAGGGCGAGGTCGGCCCGCTTCTTGCCCTCCGCCTTCACCCCGGCGAAGTCCGCGAACTCGGTGAGGATCCACTTGGCCTCCTCCAGGCCCAGGGGCTTCCCCCGGTTCTTCCCCGGGGCGGGCTTGAGGAGGAGGTGGGGGTAGGGGAGGGGCTGGTGCCCGGCGAGGAAGGCCCTCTGGGGGAGCCAGTCGGCGAGGACCTCCCGGGCGAGAGGGGAGAGGGGGACCTCCCGGAGCTTGGTCCCCCGCACCAGTAGGCTCTTCTCCCGCACGTCCTCCTTCCAGAGGTCCGCCACCTCCTTCACCGTGAGGCCCACCTCCCCCAGGAGGACGAGGAGGACCCGGAGGAGGGGACGCCAGTAGGCGAGGGGATAGGCCCCGGCCTTTTCCAGGAGGTCCTGGTAGGCCTCCTCGGGCATGGCCCGGGAGGGGGCGACCACGGGAAGCTCCTGGCGGGAGGGGAGGCGCACGTGGGACGGCATGGGATGCCCGGCCCAGTCCAGGAAGGGGAAGAGGTGCCTGAGGCTTGCCCGGGCCCGCTCCACGGTGCCCCAGGAGAGGGGCCCCCTTTCCCCTCCGGGGAAGCCCTTCTCCTTGGCCTCCAGGAGGAAGGCCTTGGGGTCCTCGGGCTCCAGATGGGGCCACCGCCTCCCCTTCAGGGCGAGCCAGCGGACGAAGTAGCCCACGTAGTGGGGGGCCGCCCGGTCGGGCTTCTTGCGGTGGCGCACGAGGTAGGCCCAGAGGGCCTCCTTGAGGAGCCCCTCGTCCCAGCGCGCCAACGCCTCCCCCACCACCCGCCTCCGCTCCTCGGGGTGGTCCCAGACCTCCAGCCCAAGTCCTTCTCTCATCCTCACTATCATCTTAGCCCCCCCACCCCCTCCACCGCCACCCCGTGTGTAGCTAAGACTTTCCCCGCATCGGCTTTTCCCCTTCCCCACGCCACTCTCCACACCCTGACCTCTTTTCCGCGAGGGTTAGGAGTCGGGCTTCCTGGGGGTGTGGCCGGAAAAAGTGGGGGCAAGGATTTCAGAGGGTTCAGCGCACCAGGACCTTCACCCCCCTGGCCGGGGGCCTGGCCTCCGCCTCCCCCCGGGGCTCCTCCGGGTCCAGGGCCCCGTCCCCGTCCCGGTCCAGGAAGGCGAGGAGGCGGTAGGTCCCGGGGGAGAGGCCTTCAAGCCGGAAAGGCCCCCCTTCCGGGGGCAGGACGAAGCTCCGGCAAACGCCCCCCTCGGAGCAAGCCGAGAGCACCACCCGGGCGGGAAGGGCCTCCACCTGGACCTCCGCCGTGGCTTCAGCCCCACCCCCTTCCAGGCGCACCCGGTAGGTCCCAGGGGCCGTCCCCGTGAGCGCCCGCACCCGGAGGTAGGCCCTGCCCTGGGCGGGGTTCGGGGCGAGGTAGGCGGAAAGCCCCCCTTCCGCCACCACCCGCACGGGGACCGGGTAGGGGCTTAGGACCTCCACGGCCAGGCTCCCCTCCTCCCCGGGCTTCAGGGCCAGGCGGCCCTCCACCCGCAAGGCCACCCCGCCCCCCTCCAGGGCCTTCAGGGCGGCGAAGGCGTCTAGAAGCCTCCCCTCCGGGGTGGACCTGCTCCCCGCGAGGAGGGCCCCCTCCAGGGCCTCAGGGGAGGCCGCCCCCCGGGAGCGAAGGAGGGCCAGGGCCGCCGAGACGTGGGGGGCCGCCTGGCTCGTCCCCTTGAGGAGGCGGTGTCCCCCCAGGGTGGGGCCCAGGACCCCGGAAGCCCCGTCCCCCCCGGGGGCGAGGAGGGGGGCGGAGCGGTTGGAGTAGGAGGCGAGCCTCCCGTCGGACCCCACCGCCCCCACGGTGAGGACCCCCCGGCAGTTCCCGGGGAAGTAGTCCCGGAAGTCCCGCCCGTAGTTCCCCGCCGCCGCCACCACCAGGACGCCCCGGGCCCTCACCTCGTCCAGGGCCTCCTGCAAAGCGGGGGAGCAGGGGCCTTCCCCGCTTAAGGAGAGGTTCACCACCTGGGCCGGGTGGGGGTTTGGGGGAAGCCCCGGCACGGGGATCCCCGCCGCCCACCGGAGGGCGAGGATCAGGTCGCTCTCCCGCCCCGTCCCCTCGGGGGTGAGGAGGCGGATGGGGAGGATGTGGGCCTGGGAGGCCCCCGCCATCCCCACCCCGTTCCAGGCCGCCGCCAGGACCCCGGAGACGTGGCTCCCGTGGAAGGTCTGGAGGGGGCTTCCCGTGCTGGGCTCCGTGGGGTCGGTGTCCCCGTCCACCAGGTCCAGCCCCGGAAGGAGGACGCCCTCGAGGTCGGGGTGGCCGGGGAGGACCCCGGTGTCCGCCACCGCCACCACCACCCCCTCCCCCGTGGCCTCGGCCCAGGCCTCGGGGAAGCGGGCCAGGGGGAGGTTCCACTCCTCGGGGAAGAGGGGCTCGGCCTCGCCCCCCTGGGCCCGGAGGGGGCGGTCGGGCAGGCTCAGCCCGCCCAGGGCCTGGCCTCCCAGGCCCTCCACCCGGTACCATCCCCCGCCCAGGGGCCTCCCCGGGCACCCCTGGGGGCAGTAGGCCATCCGGTCCGTGGCGGCCTGGGTCTGGGGCGCGACCCCTTCCCCGCCCACGTAGACCGTGCCCTCCAGGTAGAGGTCCAAGGAGGAAGCCCCCTCCACCACCAGGCGGAAGGGGGCCTCCCGCCGCATCCCCCCGCCCTCGGCCACCACCCGGGCCTCCCAGGTCCCGGCCTCCCGGGCGGGGATGGCGAGGGAGAGCTCCCTCTTACCCTCCACCTCCAGGGGAGGAGGGGTCATCCCCGGGGGAAGGCCCTCCACGAAGAGGCGGGCCCTGAGCCCCCTCGCCTCCACCCGCGCCGGGAGGATGGCCGTCTCCCCCTCCCGAGCCCGCACCTCCTCCTGGCCCAGGGAGAGCCGAAGGAGGGGGGCCTCGAGGGCGCACCCCGTCAAAAGGAGCAGGCTAAAAAGGAGGCTCCAGGTCCTCCTCATCCAGGCCCACCTCCGCTACCCGCCGGGCGAAGGCCGCCTCGAGGGCCTCGTAGGCCTCCTCCAGGCTGGGGAAGTCCCCGAGGTCCTCCCGCTCCCCTCCGGGGCCCTCCCACCAGGCCCGGCACCGCCCCGTGGGCCACTCCTGGACCCACCCGTCCCCCATGGGCGTCTCGTAGACCCGCCGCTTCTGGCTTCCGTCAAACCGGAGAACCCGCATTTACTTCCCCCAAGCCACAGCGAAGTACCCCCGGAGAACCGCCACCACCTCCGGGCTTTCCACCACCACGAAGGCCGCCCCCTTGGGGGCCACGAAGAACCGTCCGTCCGCCAGGAGGAACCACCCGGCCATGGGCGTCCCCCCGAGGCGCACCACCTTCGCCCCCCGGGCCCAGGGAGGAGGCGCCTCCCGCCCCAGGACCAGGGTGAGGCGCTTCTCCTTCAGGGCCTCCCCCAGGGAGGCCGGGGGAAGCCCCACGGCCACCACCTCCTGGGTCCGGTTCGCCAGGAACCAGTAGAGCTCCCGCTCGGAGAGCTCCCGCACCTGGGGTAAGCCCTGGGCCAGGGCGGGGAGGAGGAGGGCGAGGGCGAAGAGAAGGGCCCTAGGGGATCCAGTACCCCTCATCGTCCTCGCGCTCCATGAGGAGGTCCAGCACTTCCCAGGGAACGAAGACGCCCTCTTCATCTTCCTCCTCCTCAAAGTCCTCCGCCTCCCGGTCCAGGCACTCCAGGCAGGCCGTCTCCAGCTCCCGGCCATCGGGGAGGCGAATCGTGATGCGCCTCGTCCCGCCGCACATGGGGCACGCCATCACGCCACCTCCGGCAACGGCACCCGGAACTCCGGGGCCCAGAAAAGCGCCTCCTCCCCCTCGGCGAGGAGAAAGGCCGCCTCAATCCCCCGCTGGTAGAGCCGCCACCCGAGCTCGGGGTGGCGCACCAGGTAGTATTGCCCGGTACCGTCCCCCTTCACCACGCTAGCCTCCTCCACGATCCGCCAGAACTCCGCGAGGTCCGTCCGCATACGCCTTCTCCCGTGGGGCGAAGCCCCCAAGTCACTTCACCTCCTCCTGCCTCCTCGAGGCGCTCACCACGTAGCTCGTGGCTAGGCGCATCACCAGGGCCACTTTGTTGGAGACGGGGCCGTCCGGGGTGAGCCAGAGCCAGCGGTCCGGGGTGCTGTATCCGGGGGCGAAGAGGTAGCCCTTTCCCCCGGCCCAAAGGATGGGCAGACCCAGGATGACCCCGGAGAGCTCCGGGGCATCCCGCTCACCCCCCACGGCCACCACCTTGAGGAGGCCTTCCTTCACCGCCTCCTTCAGCTCCGCCTCCAGCTTTCTCGCCGTCTTCCCGTCCGTGACGATGTACGCTTTAGGAATCCGTATCCCCTCCGGCGGGCAGGTGTAGATGGGCACCCCCCCGTAGGAGATGTTCTGGCACCCCCCTCCGTGCAGGATGAGCCCGAGGTAGCGGGCCAAAGCTTCCACCCCGGCCCCCGAACCCACCACCATCACCTCCTGGCCCCGGGAAAGAGCACCCTGAATCTCCCCCCAGGAGGTGGGGTAGAGCATGTCGTCCGGGAGGCCGCACATCTTGAGGGTGGTGCACAGGACGCACTTCGTCACCCGGTACACCCCCCGGAGGACCAGGGAGGGCTGGGAGAAGTCCAGCCGGGTGAGGCTACTGGGGTCGCACGAGAGCACCTGGCTGACCTTGTTCAGGTTGTTGCTGATCCCGCCCCAGTCCAGGTTGGAGAGCCAGTCGAACTGGGCCAGGGCCGGGGTAAGGGCTACCAAAAGGGTCAAGAACGCTTTCCGCATCTTCACCTCCCGAGGAGGGGCCGATAGAGCGCCCTCAGGTCCAAGGCGTAGGCCGAAAGGTCCGAGACCAGGGTGTAGGGGGCTCCCCGCACCCCCGGCACCTCGTACCCCTCGGGCACGGAGACCCACCGCCAATGCGTCCTCTCCAGGGCGAAGGGGAGCACATAGGGGGGCACCCCCAGGGGTTGCGCCGGGCCTTCCAGGGGAAGCGAGGGGTAGGCGATGACGCAAGGGGGGCAGTATTCCACCCGGATGTCGATGGTGAGGGGCACGTGCCAGTAGACCACCAGGCGGGAGAGCTGGCCCCAGGCCCACCCCATCCAGTTCCCCAGGTTCACCTGGGAGAGGTCCACATTGCGGATGTCGGGGACCGTGGTCACCTCCAGGAAGTTCGTGCCCTGGAAGAAGGTGGCGTAGCCAAAGGCCTCGTAGACGGGGAGGGACGAGGGAGGAAGCCAGCGCTTGGCCTCCTCAAACTTCCAGAGGCCCGGGGCCTCCTTCGCCTTCAGGGGCTCGTCCTGGGGCTTGCCCCCGGTGAGCTTTTCCACCTCCCCCTTGGCCTTCACCACCTCGTCCACGGTCATGAGGGCCGTGGCCGCGCACGAGACCACCCGGTCCAGGTCCCCCGCGCACCCCTTGAGGACGGGGATCGCCCCGGTGAGGGCCCTCAAGGGGGCGTTCACCAGGTTCTCCAGGTTCCCCTTCAGGGTGTCCACCCCCGGAAGGCCCAGGAAGGCCCGGGAGTCAAAGAGGGTCTTGGCCGAGCGGTAGAAGTGCACGTAGAGGTACGCCTTCTCCAGGTCGCTCCCCGCCCGGTCGATGAGCCGCTTGTAGGTGTCCCAGATGGCCTGCACCTGGTCCCAGAGGGCGGTGAGGTCCACGGGGAAGAGCTGGGTGTAGACCGGGGCCACCACGCTCCCCGCCCCGAGGAGGTGGCCCTGCCAGGGCACCGGGAGGTAGGCCTTGGGACTCCCCAGGCTCCTGAAGTCCCTGGGGAGGAGGGAGAGGAGGTCCTGGGGGGTGGAAGGCCGGGGCGTGAGAAGAGCCCTCGCCACGTCCTTCTGGTAGTCGGCGTAGTAGTCGGTGAGGGCCTTTCGCATGGCCCGCTCCACCCGGGCGTTGGCCTCGTCCCAGTTGAACCAGAGGGGCTGGGACGGGTATCCGGGGGTGCGGAAGACCTCGTTCCCCTGGACCAGGACCTTGAACCCCGGGATGTACATGAGAGGGAGGATCTGCATCCCGAGGCCGTCGCAAAACTCCTTCGGGTCCACCTGGGGCACGGGGAGGTACTTGTCCAGCTTGTGGAGCCCCGCCGAGGCCCACGTCCCCAGGTCCAGGGGGGAAGACCGGATGGCCGCCTGAAGGAAGGCCGTTTCCACCCCCTCGGAGGGCACCATGAGCTTGAACTCGGGGAGAGGAGGATTTAGCTCCGGCCCCTTCACCCCGGCGAGGCAGTAGGCGAACCAGAAGGCGGGGTTGTTGAGCTCGGTGATGACCCTCCAGTAGTAGCGCTCTTCAAAGCGTTGCCACGCCTTGCGGAGGTCCCTCGCCACCTCCTGGGTGGCCTCGAGGCTGGAGAGGGGGAGGTAGAACTCGTGGGCCTGGGCCTCCGGGGTGGTGGCCCCTCCCTGGTAGTCCCTAAGGCGGTCCTTCCTCAGGACCTCCAGGTAGGGCCACTTCCCCTTCAGGACCTGCTCCAGGCGGTAGTCCGGGGCGGAGAGCAGGTACTTGGTCCATTCCTCGTAGGTAGGCCCCTGGGCCAGGGCCAGGGAGAAGAGGAAGAGCGCCCAAACCCACCGCATCTCACAACCCCCTTTCCGCGCACCAGTCCCTGAGGGGCTTGAACCACACCTTGGCCTCCTCCCTCCCCGTCCCAGCGAGGGGGTTCCCCTGGGGCGAGATGGAGCGGGTGATGTAGCTCACGTAGGGGTCGCCCTCGGCCACCTCCAGGTCCTTCCCCGTGGGCTGGAGGTAGCCCTCGAGGCCGGGGATCCGGTACCGCTTCCCCTCCGCCGTCACGTATCCCCCGGGCTCCACGGGGCGGTCGTTGTCGCTGGCGTAGCGCCAGGTCTCCTGCCACCCCCGGAGGTAGGCGGAACCCGTGTAGCGAAGCTCAGTACTCAGAACCACCTTGTAAAGGTTGAAAAGCCAGGTGTGGTCCACGCTTATGAAGCGGGCGTACAGGTACGCCGTGCCCACATCCCGGCCTGAGGCGTCCTTCACCGAACAAGTCCACTCAGAAGTGGTCCTCAACCTACACCCTGAAAGAGTGTAGGTCTGCCCCCCGTAAGTGAATTGGATGCCCTCCGGGGTCCCCCAATCGTAGTAAGTTCCCAGGTCGGAAAGGGTAGTTGTCCCCCCCTGGGCGTACACGTAGGCGTACCCCCGGTACCGCCCCTGGGTGTCCCGAACGGTGAAGCTCCGCGCCCCGCTCCAGGTGGCCCCGGAAGCCCATCCCTCTAGGTAGAAGCTCTCGTCTCCCCGCCCCACCACGGCGCTGAACCGCCCGTCCCAGTCCGAGGGGTAGTCGAGGCCCGTTGTCCAGTTCTCGTACTCCTGCAGGGAGAGCTCCTTGAACTCCACCCGGGCCTTCAGGTTGGCCTGGGAGATGTACCCCCACACCTGGGCCCGGGCCTCGGGAAGCCCCTCCTGAGTGGGAGAGAGGGGCGTGGTGAAGGAGAGGTAGTCCGTCTCCTGCCAGTCCGGGCGGTCCACCAGGTAGCGCCCCGCCATCACCGCCCCCTTCTGGGTGGAGCCGGAAGGCGGGTAGATGACGGCGAAGGACTGCTCCTTGGCGAGGCTTTCCCGGGGCATCACGTGGAAGCGGGAGTCGTTCCGGTAGAGAGAGCAGTAGCTCCTCGCCGTCCCCTCCGGGACCACGAACCGCTCCTGCCCCCCGTTTCGCGCCCGGAACTCCTGGGCCAGGGTCTGGGTCCAGGCCGAGACCTCGGGGACGAAGAACCAGAGGGTGCTTCCCTGGGGCTGACGAGCGTAGAAAGCCCTCAGGTCCGCTAGAGAAGAGAGGACGCTCTTCGCCACCACGTCCCGGTCCGCCGGGGAGATGCCGGAGAGGATGGACCCCTGGACCGAGGGAGGCTGGTAGGACTCCATGCCGGGGTAGCGGTACCGCTCTCTAGCGCTTCCTCCAGGGGGCCTCACGGAAAGCCACCCCCCCGCCTCCAGGGGCACGGGGTTGTCCGGGGAGGGCATCCAGGTCTTGGCCCCCTGGAGGGGCCAGACGGCGTACTGCACCTGGTGGTAGGAGGGCCTGTTCTGGGAGTCGTAGACCGTGCTCACCGAGGCCCGCCCCCGGAGGCGGTTCTGGGAGTCGTAGAGGTTGAAGACCGCCCCGTTGTAGGGAGTGTTCGGGGCGTACCCCGAAAGGGTGAAGTAGTCGCACCCGGAGACGCAGAGGTAGAGCTTCCCGTCCCAGGAAAGGGACTGGTTCATGGAGCCCTGCACCGGGTTGGCCCCGCTCTCCACCAAAAACTCCACCACCACGCTGTACCCCTCCCGGGCGTTCCCCTGGAGCGTCCCTCGGACCTCCGTGGAGGGACGAGGGCCGTCCACGAGGCCCACCTGGGCCAGGGCGAGGGAGAGGAAGGGGAGGAGAACGAACTTACGCACCCCTCACCTCCTGGGAAAAGGCGTCCACCAGATGAAGGACCACGGGCCAGAGGAGGCCCGCGAAAAACCAGGAAGGACCGTATGCGAGAGCAAAGACGATCCCCGCTGAAACACCGATGGCCCAACGGATCCAGGTCATGGGTACTGCCTCCCCCGCTGAAACATGGGGTCAATCATGAGGAGGGTCTTCAGGGTGGGCACCAGGCCCGTGGGGGTCTCCGCCAGGGCCAGGCACCGCCTCCCCTCCTGGGTGTCCTTGTAGGTCCGGCACCCCTCGAGGACCTGCCGCCTCTCCTCCTCTGGCACCCCGGGGTAGTCCCGGTCCGAGGGGTCGTAGTACTTCCGGGGGATGAGGCGGTCCAGGAGGAGGTAGTCGTGCCGCCAGCCCTTGGCCATCAAAAAGGTCTTGATCTCCACCTTGGGGCCGATGTCGGCCCCAAGGGAGTTCTGCTGGCCGAAGCAGAAGGAGATGAACCCCCCGCAAAGCCTCCCGGTGTAGAGGAGACCGTAGAGGATGCTGGGCACGTCCGTGAGGATCTTGACCTCCCCCGCCGGGTCCGCGCGGCTACAGATCCCGAGCCAGTTGCAGTCGTAGAAGTACCCCTGGGCCACCCTGGCCAGGGCGCCTCTCACGGGCTCCGGGATCTCCTTGGCGTAGGCGTAGGCCAGCATGGAGGCCGTGGCCCGCTTGTGGTCCTCCACGAGGCGGGTGGCGAACTCGTTCAAGACCTCGTCGTAGGAGAGCTCCCGCTCCCAGGTGAGGTAGGCCGCCCCCCGGCTCGAGGTGGAGATCGTCCCGCTCTGGGGCACCCAGTAGCCCCGGAGGAGGGTGCAGGCGTAGTAGGGAGCCCCCGGCGCGCCCCCAGGAGTCGTCACCGTGGTCGTCTGCTCACCCCCGTCAGGATCCCGGTACTTGCAGGACCAGTCCTCCCGCCACTCCTTCCAGTAGACGAAGGCCTCCGCCGTGAAGTGGTGGAAGCCGTTGTCCCGGAAGGAGAGGCTTCGAGTGGAGACCTGGACCTCGGGGCACCCCTGGACCGGGTTGGGGAAGAGGAGGGCGGGGTAAGTAGAGCTCCCTGGCCCCTCGTCCTTGAGGGCGAGCTGACTCCCCGTCCACCGGATGCGCACCCAGGCCGTGGTGGAGGGAGAAGAGGTCCAGGCCCGCACGGTGAAGGCTCCAGAAGAACTCAGGGCAGTAGGGGAGACGGTGAGGTAGATTTGGGGCCTTCCCACGGGAAGTTCCGGGTAGTTAGGAGGGGTGTAGCTCACCGAGCAGGTGGTGCGCTGGGCGAGGGCGAGGCTCAGCAGGGAGAGAAGTGGCAACATGATGCGGCGCATCATGTCGCATTATAGCAATCTCTGCTCAGCGAAGGGCCCGCTCCGCCTCCGCCAGGCGCTCCAGGAGGGCCTCCCGCCGCCTTAGGAGGGCCTTGTAGCGGGCCAGGGACTGGTGGGAAGGGAAGGGCCCTTCCATGAGGTCCCGGAGGAGGGCCTCCGTCTTGCGGTAGATGAGGCGGAAGAAGGCGCGGTAAAGGTTGCTTCTCCGTCAGGAGAACATCTTGTGGAGGGCCAGGTAACTCTTTCCCCGTCAGGAGAACACCTTGCGGGCGTGGTCGTAGCGCCAGGGGCGGCCCCGCTTGCCCTTGGGGGTGGGTGGGGCCACCTCCTGGGCCAGGCGGAGGCAGTGCTCCAGGACCTCCTTGGGGCTTGCCTCCCGACGAACAAAGCCCTGCTTGCCCATCGGGGCGGGAATATACACCTGTCGTCCCGACCTTTGCAAGGCAAGCCCACAAGTGCTTGACTTGGGGCGGAAAGATATGGTATTCTTCAAGCCAGAAAGGCCCCCCCATTAGGCCTAGGCCTCAAGGGGGGGACGCTTAGTTTATGAAGCAGCCGTACCAAAAGCCACCCTTAACCTTGGAGGAGCAGATCCAGCGGTTGAAAGAACGGGGGCTCGATATTCCCGACGAGGAAGAAGCCAAGGAGTTTCTAAAAAAAGTTCAATACAGCCGTTTAAGACCTTACTGGCATCCGTTTGAGAAAGACCCGCAAAATCACAATTTTCACCCCCAAACCACTTTTAAAGATGTGGTACTTCTCTACGAACTTGACCGGAAGCTGCGGCTACTTGTTATTGAAGCCGTAGAACGCTTTGAGGTCGCTTTACGCAGCCGTTGGGCCTATGTGTTGGCTCACGCTGGAGGTCCTTTCGCATACACTCAAGGGCATTTCTTTCACCGCAAGGATTGGCACAAGGAAGACCTTGAGGCCATTAGGAAAGAGTGGGAAAGGGCTGTAGAACACGATCCCATCTTCCGAAACTACCGAAATAAGTATGGCCAAAGCGACCCCCCAATTTGGCTTATCGTTGAGTGCGCTTCCTTTGGTACCTTATCGCGCTTTCTAGGCAATATCGCAGACAGCAACCTGGGCAAGGACATATCCGAACCCTTTGAACTCCCGTTCAGCTTCTTGCAAAGCGCAACTAAGCACCTAGTGGTAGTGCGGAATATCGCCGCACACCACAGCCGTCTCTGGGACCGCGAGCTCACTGCCTACACCCTGCCCTATATTCGCAAACACCCCTCGGAACTCAAGGAAGCGATGGATGCTACAACAGCGCCCCAGAGAATTTATCGGACCCTAGCGCTCCTTCTCTACATTATGGAAAAGCTTCACCCCGAGGACGGCTGGAAGAATCGGCTTCTTGATCTACTCAAAGACTTTGGCGAACACCTCCACACCCGCATGGGCTTCCCGAGGAACTACCGAAATCTAAAACTTTGGTCATAGCGAAGCCGTTTTCGGAAGAGCCCTCCCATGCCCGGATTTAGGGCTTCGCCGAGAAGCAGAAGGTTTAGAGAAAGGCCCAAGATCGTCCTGGGGTGCAGAGGAGAATAGCGATTCCTTGAGAGCACTCGGTCGTGTAAGGATTTATGTGTAAGGGTCCGTGTTTAATAGGGGGGCACACCTTAGCACGAGGAGGTGCCCCGTGGACCAGGATACCTTGCGAATCTTGCTGAGGGAAGCGGTGCGGGAGACG
>NZ_BSRG01000025.1 GCF_040363165.1 Thermus sp. LT1-2-5
AGTCCTATCTGATCCAGGATGCTGGCCACCAGGCCCAGGTGGCCCAGGTCGTACACCTGTAGGTTGGGTGTGGTTTCCATCCCAAAATCCTAAGGCCAAGGGAGAGGGGTGCGGAATGTCGGATCCAGGGAGCCCAGCTCCAGGGGCGCACCGCCACCTTCCAGGTGCGGGACGGGGGAGAGCTGGACGTGGACGGGCAGGCCAACGGGGAGGTGCGGGACCCCGTGGCCCTGGGGGTGGTCCAGGGTAACTACACCCTCCAGCCTGCCCAAAGCGCCTTCACCTTGGTTCAAGGGGGCCAGGGACAGGTGGAGGTCGCCGTTGTCCGGCAGAACTTCACGGGGGCGGTTACCCTCTCCCTGGAGGGGAACGCGCCCCTGGCCACGAGCCCGGCTCCGGACAAGATCGCCTGGGCCTTCAACCCGAACCCCGCCGCGGGGAACAGCAGCACCTTGACCCTGCAGGTGGGGGCGCAGGTGCCCGCGGGGCAGTACAGTCTGACCCTCAAGGGGCGGGCCCAGGGGCAGCCGGATAGGACCGCCACCCTGACCCTCGCGGTGCAGGCGCAGGGCGGTGGGGGTAACGGTGGCACTCCCGTGGCCGGAGATAGACGGGCGGCCGTTTCCGCACCTTTCAATAACGTCACCTATGGGGCCGACCGCTTTGTGGCGGTGGGGGAGTGGGGCATCATCCTGGTTTCTCCCCCTCCCCACTAAGCCTTGGGGCACTCCTGGGGGCGATGCCCTGGGGTTTCCGCCGGGGGCCCGCCCCTCCCCCGGGCGCCCCGGTGCCTCCCCTGGCCGGGGGGCTCCGGCCTGGGCGGGGTGTTTGTTCGCGAAAGAGAGCTTTCGCGAACAAACCCCTCTTGACCTCCTCACTTATTTGGAAAAGGACATGGGTTGGAAGGGCCAAAAACGCCCCACTCTGGGAAGGGGTGGTGTTTCCCCCCCAGCAGACTTCTTCCCCCTGCATGGGCTTGCCGTGGAAGGGTGGCCTCGAGGAGGATCGGGGACCAAACTTCATCAATAGGGGCTAACGCTTGTGGGAGTCTACCGGGTGTCCTTTTTTGGTGGTGACTAAGGGATGGGGTTTAGGACGAGGCAACCACCACCTGTTCTAGAATGTGAGCGAGATGGTGCGAAAGGAAACCCTTCTTATAGCCTTGCTCGCCCTGGCCCTGGCCGGGCTCCTCTCCGCCTGCAACACCCTCTTCTCCCCTCCCAAGCCCAACCCCGTGGCCCTCTCCGCCCCCACGGACGCCTCCGTCCCCGTGGACCCGGGCGGGAGCCACACCCTGACCCTCACCCTCCAGGACACGGCGAAGCGGGTGGAGGTGCGGGTAGCCCTGGCGGACCCCTGCGCCAAGAGCACGGCGAACTGCCCGGGCTGGGACGCCAGCCGCTACCCCGGGGTCACCCACCCCACGGGCACCTACACCCTGGACGGGGCTAACCCCCGGGTGGACCTCCTCTTTCAGGTGGCGGCGGACGCCCTGCCCCAGGGGCCCTACAAGTACGAGATCCAGGTGCGGGACGCCGAGGGGAACGAGTGGGTAGCGCCCTTCTACCTGAAGATCCGGGACCCTCGAGGGCGCCCCGCCCTCGAGGCCCTCGCCGACTGGCGGCAAAGGGCGGGGCTCCCTGGGGTCAGGGAGGATCTCGAGTGGAGCTGGCGGGGGTGGCTACACAGCCGCTACGCCATCCAGAACTACCCCGACAACCTCCCCCACGACGAGGACCTCTCCCAGCCCTTCGCCACCCTGGAGGGGAAAGAGGCAGCGAGGGGTAACGAGTGGGGGTTTCTCTACCGCTGGAATGGCCAGCCCAGGTTCCCCCCCGAGGAGCAGTCCGTGAACTGGTGGATCACCGCTCCCTTCCACCGCTTCCCCCTGGTCTACCCCTGGGAGATGACCCTGGGCCACGGCATCTACCGGGACGTGGGTCCTATCCCGGGATCCGGGGACGGTTACGGGCGGAGCTACGCCAACCTTCCCAACCTTTCCCCCTGGACCAGCGACCGCCCCATCCGGGACGTGCTCTTCCCCACCCCGGGGATGCGCGTGCCCCTCAACCGCTACGCGGGCAGGGAAAACCCCAACCCCACCTACCCCTGCACAAACCCCAGCGCGCCCCCCAGGCGGCCCTACCTGACCCAGGAGGGCTTGACATGGGACGACGGCGCGGGGAGGGTGGTCACCCCCATCGGCTTCCCCGTCACGGTGATGACCTTCGCCCAGCGGGACACGGAGGTGCTGGAAGCCCGGCTCAAGCGCCTTTCCGACGGGCAGGCGAACCCCGTGTGCGCCTACGGGAGCCTGCAGTACTGGGAGGACCGGGAGTTCTGGCGGAATAGGGGCATTGCGGGATTGAAGGGCTACGGCGCCGTGGTGGTGCTTCCCCACCAGCCCCTCACCCCCGGGTACGCCTACGAGGTCTACATCCGGGCCCGGGTGGGGGACCAGGAGAGGAGCTGGACCTGGCAGTTCCAGGTGGACAGGGAGATGGTGCCCCTCAACGAGCCTTAAAGGCCAAGGCGCACCGCCCCGCTCCCAGGGGGCTCAGGAGGCTACAGGCGTCCAAGGCTTCCTGGGGGCGGTTCCTGTAGCGAGCGGCCAGGGCGGAGAGAACGCCCCACCAGCATAGGTCCTGGTTGTAGGGAAGGCAGAAGGCTTCCGCCGCCCGCAGGATGGGCTTCCCCACCCGCTCCACCGCCTCCATGGCCGCCCCCACCCGGCAGTTGGCCAGAACCTCTCCCTTGCCTTGAGCGCAAACCTGGGCGGCGCTCCCTTCCCCTCCCTTTTCAAAGCCTCCCCGGACGAAGGCCCCCCGGCCCACGTAGCGGGCGCAGGCCAGGGGATCGGGAAGGCTCTCGCAGACGGCGAGGGGGCGGGACACGCCCCCCTCCACCAAGCGGAGCCCCGTCACCTCGGAGCAGGCCCGGGCGGCGAGCCCCGTGAGCCCCTGGCAGGGGCGGGCGGGGTTTCCCACCACGGGCCCCTTCAGCCGCTCCCGGTAGTAGCCCCTTAGGCAAAGGAGGGGTCCCCCCGCTCGGCCGCAAACGAGCTCCGCCACCGGGAGGGGGAAAGGGGCGAGCGCGCGCCCCAGCTTCCACTCGGGGAGGCCGGGACCCGGGTGGCTGGCGACGGAGAGGATAAAGCCCGTGAGGAGGACGGCCAAGGCCAGGACCAAAAAACCGAGGACCAGAAGGACCCTTCTCGCTACATGCATAGGTAGTGCTCCAGGAGTTCTTTTCGGAGTTCCCTATCTCCCGGGTAGACCCTAGCGAGGTAGAGGGTTACGGACACCAGGAGGTCCGGTCCCTTGTGGGCTTCGTTCCAGGCGCGGCAGAGGTAGCGGGCGAGCCCCTTGCGCCGCAGGGCGTTGGCGTCGCTCTCCCTCCACGCGCCCCACCACACCTTCCGCCAGTGCTCCAGGCCGGACCGCTCGATGGAGTACCGTGGCGCCGCTTCCTCGTAGGCGGGGTTTCCCGCCACCAGCCAGCGCCAGGGGTCTACCTGCGCCCCGGAGAGGGTCACCCCGAGGGCCAGGGGCCACTCGTGCCGGGCAGGGGGGGTCGGGGCGAAGTGCCCCCAGCCCACGGCGAGCCCCAGGGTGTCCAGGCCCGAGGTGAGCCAAGCGGGCGCTTGCCCGTACGCCCAGGGCCCCTTCAGGGCGTAGGACCCGTAGGCCAGGGCGAGGACCACCGCCAGGGCCAGGGTGAGGGGGGTGTGGGGCCGGAAGGAGGAGGTGGGGAGAAGGCGGCGGGTGGCTTCCAGAGAGGGGCGCCTGTCCGCCACCCAGCGGTAGGCGAGGTTGGCGAGCCGGGGGAAGCCTGGTACCTTCCACAGCCAGGCGAGGGGACGGAAGGGGGAAGCCAGAAGGAGGGCGAAGAAGCCAAAGCCCTGGGTGTGTAGCCTCCCCTCCACCTCCACTACCCAGCTCCGCTCCGCCTCCAGGAGCTCCTGTACCCTGCCCTCCGCAGGCCGGACCTCCGCCTCCGCCAGGAAAGCTCTCCGCAACACCTCGCTCACCCGGCGGCAGAAGCCGCAACCCCCGTCGTAGTGAACCACCGCCCGGGGCAAACCCCGGCGCAGGCGGGCGCTGAGCCAAATCCCCACCTCGGGGGGCAGGAGGAGGAGAAGGGCGGCGGCCATGACCCAGGGGAAGTTGCCCACGTCCAGGAAGAGGCGGGTGAACAGGTGGAAGCCGAGGAAGCCGAGGATCCCGAGAAGCCTCAGGGGCCAGAAAGGCGCCACCAGGAGGAAAGCCCCGCCCGCCTGCAGCAAGAACGTGAGGCGGGAGAGAAAAACGGCGAGATCAGGGTAGCGGTGGACGAACTCGATCCCCAGGGGCGTGCCGTGGCTGGACTCCACCGCCCCCCAAAGCCCCTTCCCCTGGAGCCAGTAGACGTCCAGGTCCTTGGCCAGGGAGTTGGTGAAGTAGGCGGCGAAGAGGAGGACCAGGAGGGGCAGGAGGGTGGGGGTGAAAAGGCGCTCGGGCACCTCTTCCTTAAGGAGAAAGCGGGCCAGGCCGTAGCCCGCTTCCAGGGGAAGCAGGGCCCCGAGGAGCAGGAAGACGGGGATAAGGACGTGGCCCGTGTTCCACACCCAGGGGTTTCGGTCCTGCAATCCCAGAAGGAGAAGGGCGAGGAGAAGCGCGGTGAAGCGGGGACGCCAACCCACAAAAAAGAGAAGGGCCAGGACCCCGATGAGGCCGAAGAGGAGAAGGTTCCAGGCTTCGGCCCCGAAGAAGAGGGGCACCCTGACCCCGTTCACCTCCAGGACCTCGTGCCCGAAGAAGAGACCCTTATCGCTAAAGAAGGCTTCGTACCAGCGGGCCAGGGTGAGCCAGTCGGCGAAGAGGGTCCCCCCGAGGACGAGGCGAAAAAGGGTGAGGCCCAGGGGGGAGAGGGCGAAGAACCCCCAGAAGAACCTCACCCCTGGGCGCATATGGGTCACGGCAGGTTCTTGAGGAGTTCCTTAGCCCGGTTGACTTCCTCGGGGGTCAGGCGCTTCTGCCACTCGGCAACGAGGCTTTGCGCCATGGGGTGTTGCAACGCCGCCCCCCAGAGGAGGTAGGCGAAGCCCAGGGCCCGCTCCCCAGGGACAACGCCTTCCAGGATGCACAGACCGTAGATGGCGGCCGCCCCCGATTGTTGCGCGACGACATCCTTAGACAGACGGCACGCTTCGGGGCGGTTCTGCCCCACGCCCCCCTGGCCGAAGTACAGGGCGGTGGCCCAAACCGTTGTGGAGGTGGGGTCGAACCCTACAAGGGGTTTCGCCAATTCCAGGGCGCGCCGCTGGTCTGGGGGACCCCCAAGGCCAAAGAAGAGATCGTAGGCGAGGAAACCCTTAGCGAGGAGATACCCCTTGGCCGCCGCCTTCTCCCAGTACTCCCGCGCCTGCTTGGGGTTCCGGGGCAGGTCAGGGAGGTTGGCGAAGGCGAGGTAGCGAGCGGCGACGTTGAGGGCCACAGGATCCTCGGTGGCCGCGGCTTCCTTGATCAGGCGAACCCCCTCGGCCACATCCCGCTTGACGCCAGCGCTCCCAGCGATTAGGAGCATACTGTACAGGGCCTTAGCGCCGGGGTAACCCCTCTGAACGCCTTCCCGCGTGTAGGCGAGGGCTTTGGCAAGGTCTCTCTGCACCCCAAAGCCATTGGCGTAGAAAAACGCGAGCGCCCAAGCGGCCCAGCCGCTCCCCTTGGTGTAAGCCCACTCGAAGTACCGCAACGCCTTTTCCAGGTCGCGGGGGTAAGCGACACCGTTGAAGTAGAGCATTCCCAAGGCGACCCCCGCCTCGGCGTCGCCAGACTGGTACAGGGACACAAGGCGGGAATAAGCGCTTTGATCCCCCGCTTCCACCTTGGCCACCAGGTCCCATCCCTCCTGAGGGGAGAGGGCCAGGGCCAGAGGAGCCGCCAGAACGAGCGCCGCAGCGATCCAGGAACGCTTCATGCTATCACCCGAAAGCATTCTACCCGCTTACATGAGGGTCCTTTGCTAGAACAAACTGATGGCGCCTCCATCCCAGGGGAGCTTAAAGCGAGAGAGCGCTGACAATTTCTCTTTTGGCGCGGGTCTTTCGCTCAAATAAATCGGGTTAGGGCCACCTGGGTTAACGCGCATATCCACATTAATTCCGGAGTCAGAGTCGCTAAATCCGGTGGAGGTGGAGATGTCAGTAGAGGTAGTGCCGCTAGAGGTGGTGTCGGTAGAGGTGGTGGTGTCGGTAGAGGTGGTGGTGTCGGTAGAGGTGGTGTCGCTAGAGGTGGAGCTCGTGAAGCCAGTTGGGTTAGTGGGGTCAGTATTAGTGGTGCCGGTAAGGTTGGTGGAGCCGGAGGTAGGGCTAGCGGCAGAGGAACCCGAAGAAGAGCTAGGCGGCTCAGGCGGCTCGGGCGGCCCCGTGTAAGAGCACGTGTCGTTGACGAGTCGCCTGTCGTACATCTCATCCCGAGTGTTGCTTGTGAACTGGCCCGTGCCCCGGCTGGACACCCCCACCACAGAGGGCGACCAGTACTTGACCTGCCGCCAGTACTCGACGTAGACGCGCTGCCCGTCGTAGCCAGGAGGACAGGACCCGGCGGTGTTTTGCGTCCAGGTGCGGACCACCGACTCCCCTGGCGCCGTGTACGCCCCCGGGGCCACCGTGCGGCAGTCGCCGTCGTAGCAGAGGGTCCCCGGCAGGGGGCCCGAGTACGAGGCGGACACGCTCGAGGTCCCGTAGGAGCGGACGGTCGCCTGGGCGGGGGAAACGCCCTGCAGGGTGTAGACCTCGGTCCAGCTCACGCCGCTTCCCAAGCGGGACACCGCCACCTCCGAGGAGGCGGAGGTGGCGTAGACGCCGGGGAGGGCGCTCACGCTCTGGCTCTGGCCGCCGCCGAGGGAGGCCGAGTAGCCCCCGGCGGAGACCGTGGCCACCCCATCGGAGGGGAACCCCCCCCCGCCGAAAAGACGATGGTTCCGGGAACGATGCTGTAGCTCACCCTGACCGTCACAGGGTAAAAGGCGTAGAGCGCGCCCGACCAGGTGTAGGGGTTAGGCGCCCAGGCGGTGAGGTCATCCGTCCACACGTCCTTGGCCTGAACCTGGATGGGCCCGACGGGCACGTCCGTGAACGTCGAGGTGGCGCGGAAGTTCCGGGTGTAGCTCGTGGCTCCCAGGGTGACGTCTCCCCCGCCCGGCGGCTCCGGGTTGACCACCACCGTCACCACGCCTGTTCCCGCCCCAGGGTCAGGCGTGGAGCCACAGGCAACGACCCCACCTGCTCCCCCCTTTGCGCCCACGGGGAAGCGGGCGGTGAGGGTCCGGTTGCTCTCCCCCGCCGCCGAGAGCCCCACCGCCACCAGGGCCTTCCCGCCTTTCTCGGCCACAGTTAGCTTTCCCTTGGGGTAGTGTGCTTACATACAACATCGTTGTTTCGTCAATCTTGTCGCTAAGATAGTCCCGTGCAGACCTCCCTGGCCGACCTGGCCCACGCTTTGACCCGCGAGCTGGACACCCTCGAGGCCCGCCTCCAGGAGATGCGGCAAGAGCTCGAGGCCCTGATCCCCCTCCCCGTCCACTGGCGCTCCGTGCCCTGCGGCAAGGAGGGGTGCCGCCGTTGCCCCCACGGCCCCTATCCCTACCTGCGGGTGAAGAAGGGGGGAAAGTGGCGCTGGCAGTACCTGGGGAAGAACTGGACGCCCCCTGAGGGGTTCATCCCCGCTGGGCACTACCGCCACCTTCTCGCCCGCTACCACGCCCTTCTCAGGCGCAAGGTGGAGCTCCGGGAGCGGCTCAGAAAGGCGGAGGCCATCCTTAGGGGGGAATGAGGCGAGGCTCCAGGACCGAGGGGCCGAGGCCTTACCTTCACTTGCACCCGCGGATGGCGCATGAAGGGCGAGACGGCCCCGCCCTCGAGGGAGAAGGCGTGGCCCGAGACCTCCTCAGCCCCATTCAAGACCGAGGTTTTGCCCGGTAGAGGAGGGCTTGGGGGGCATTTAGGCATCTAGGGGGAAGGAAGAGGAGTTTCGTTCTTCTCTCACATACTCCCTCCGTTATTTTACCCCTCACCCGCCAACGCCTCCCTCCTTTAAGCGAAGAAGGAACGCCCTCTGTCCGTGGGGCGAGGTTGCGGTGGGGAGGGGAATGGAGCGAAGAAGGGGGTAAGGTAAAGGGTATGGGTGCGAGGTGGAAAGGTTTAGGGGATTGCGGTTGGAGGGGGTGGGCAGTAATATGGAAGGGAGGATGGCTGAGGAGCGGTTGGGGTTGGAGCTCTGGGACTACCCGGAGGAGCGCAGGCGGGTGGTGGGGGACGCCCTGGAGCGGTGGGACGAGGGGGTCTTGGCGGAAGGGGTGTGGGCCTTCCTGGTGCGCACCCGCAGGAAGCCCGACCGCCACGTCCCCGCCCTGGTGGTCCCCTTCCTGCGTTGGCTGGCGATGCAGGGGCGGAGGTGGCCCCACCTGGAGGCGGGGGACATCCGGGCCTATCTCCTTTGGATCAAGGAGCACGGCCATCCCGGGAGCACCAAGGGGCCCTTGACCTGGAACACCGTGGAGCGCTCCCGTGGGGCCATCGGCCACTTCCTCCGTTTCCTGGAGTGGGCGGGGCATCCCATGCCCCCCCACGTGGAGTATCCCCCCCGTTTCGCCCCTTACGCCCAAAGCCGCAGGCCCCTCTCCGAGGCGGAGTGGGCCGAGCTTTGGGCCAAGGTGGAGGAGTACACCCCCGCCTACTGGCGGCCCCTCCTCAAGGTCCTCCTGGTCCTGGCGGGGGAGGTGGGGCTCAGCGCCAAGGAGATGGTGGGCCTGTGGCGGGCGGACCTCCAGGGGGAGAGGCTCTTGGTGCGGGGGGAGAGGCTCAGGGAGGTTCCCCTCTCCCCCTTGGCCAAGGAGGCGCTTCAGGAGTGGCTTCCCCTCCGGGACTACCTGGCCAGCCACCAGCCCCTCCCCTACCCCAACCTCCTCCTCTCCCCCGGGCCCAGGAAGGGCAAGGGAAAGCCCCTCTCCCATGACGAGGCCAAGTGGCTCCTCAAGGAGTTGGCCCGCTTCACCGGGGTGGGCCACAAGGAGAAGCCGGGGAAGAAGGGGGACCTCCTCCACCGCCTGCGCTGGCGGGCCATCCGCAACTTCCTCAAGGCCGGCCACCCCAAGGAGAAGGTGGCCTACTGGACCGGGATGCGGAGCCTCCTCCTGCCCGGGTGGGGGGAGGGGTAGGAGAACGGGAAGCGGGGGATCAGGAGTCGAGAACCGAAAACCCTCTGCCCCCATAGGGAAGCTTCTTGGATCACCCGTGGCGGGTGTTAGCCTCGCGCGGTGGAGCCCGTTTACGCCATCTATGTGGACGAGCACGGGGAAACAGGGGGTGACTTGACCTCCCCCCAACAGCCCTTCTACGTCCTCTTCGCCACCTTCGTTCAGGCCGGTTCCCCCTACCTTGCCTTGGAAGCGAGCCTGCGGGAGGTGGCCGCCGGACTGGCCATCCAGCTTGGCCTGAAGCACCTCGCCCCGTTGCATGCGGTGGAGCTGTACCAGCGCGCGGGGTTGTACCGCAACCCCACCTCCGGCGGCCGCTTGGGGGTAGGACAAGCCGTGGAGAGCTTCCTCAAGATCACCCGCTTGGTGGCCCAAGGAGCGGAGGGATTCGTGGCCGTTCACCTGGACAAGGGTGCCCTTGCTGGCCTCCTTGGAAAAGGGCGCCTTTCCAAGGAGGGGCTCTTGTACCTGCGTGAGGCCCTCTTCGCCCAGCTCCTGGAGGAGGTGGCGAGCCAGCTTCGCGCCAACAAGGGGTACGGCTTCCTCTTCGTTGAAAGCCGGTCCTCCCCTCAAGATGTCCCTCTCCTGGGAAGGGTTTTCGCAAAGCTCCGCTCAAGCTGGGGAGACTTTCCCCTACTGGGCGTTCCCTCGGCCGTGAGCAAGGAACATCTCATGACCGCCGTGGCCGACTTTCCCGCTTACAGAAAAGGGGGTGTGGGGGCCATAATGCCCCGGTTTTCAAACCGGGGATCCATGAACCCCCACGCGCTCCGAAGGAGCGGGTAGCGGGATAAGCGAAAAGCGCGCTATCCTACGTGGAGGACGGGGATGCGCAAAGCCTTCAAGTACCGCCTCTACCCCACCCAGCCCCAGGCCAAGGACCTGGAGCGCACCCTAGACCTCTGCCGCCACCTCTACAACGCCGCCTTGCAGGAGAGGAGAGAGGCCTACAAGAAGGCGAAGAGAAGCGTGTCCTTCTCCGAGCAAACGCGGTGGCTCCCAGAGATACGAGCCAACTTGCCGGAGTACAAGCGCGTCCACTCCCAAGTCCTTCAGGATGTCCTCCAAAGGGTAGAGAGGGCCTTTCAAGGCTTCTTCCGCCGGCTCAAAGCCAAAAACGGGAAGGCGGGCTACCCCCGCTTCAAGGGAAAGGGGCGCTACGACTCCTTCACCTTCCCCCAGGCCTACGCCACCGGGGTCAAGCTCCAGGAAGGGGGGAAGCGGGTTCTTATCCACGGCGTCGGCTCGGTGAAGGTCAAGATGCACCGACCCCTGGAGGGGAAACTGAAGACCGCCACCGTCAAGCGGGAGGGGAAAGCGTGGTACATCGTCTTCATATGCGAGGTGGAGCCCAAACCGCTTCCCCAAAGCACCGAAGCCATTGGCATAGACTTGGGCACCAACCCCCACTTCCTGGTCACTTCCGAGGGGGAGAAGGTAGAAGCTCCCAGGCACTACCAGAGGACGCAAGAAAGGATAGCCAGGAAGCAAAGGGAACTATCCCGCAAGAAGCGGGGTAGTCGCCGATACTGGAAGATCAGGGAAGAGCTAGCAAAACTCCACAGGAAGATAGCCAGGCAACGGCTCAATTTTCACCACACAGTCGCGAGGAGCCTGGTCAACCGCTATGGGACCATCGTTCACGAGGACCTGAACATCCAGGGCCTGTCCCGCTCGCCTCTTGCCAAGGGAGTCTTGGATGCGGGCTGGGCCCAGTTTCTCCGAATCCTCGCCTACAAAGCGGCGGCTCACCGCGTAGGCGGTAGTGTTCTAGCTGGTAGGCGGGTCATCGGGGTAGACCCCAAACACACGAGCCAGGATTGTCCCAAATGCGGCCACAGGGAGAAGAGACCCCTGTGGGTCAGGGAGTTCACCTGCCCCGCTTGTGGGACTCTCCTGCACCGGGATGTGGCCGCCGCGCGGAACATCCTGGCTAAGGCCTGGACGGGGCCTTCGGGGATGGTTGAGGCTTTCTCCCCAACCTAAACCGAGAAGCCTCGGACTTCAGTCCGAGGAGTCGTCACGTGTACGGCCATGCGCTACGGGTAGCGCGGGGGAAGTTACCCCTGGCGTCCGCCCGCAAAGACCTGGTAGAAGCTTACGAAACATGGATATACCCTCGTCTCCTGGCAGAGCGGTCGGCAAACGAGGAGGTGGCCAAACGATTAAGGGAGAGCCCCTCTCTTTGAGGGGCAAATAAACGTACTAGGACCGGGCGTTGCCCGGTCCCAGTCCCTAAAAAGAGGCTACCATTGACCCCCCTAGCACGTCAAGGACGTGGGGGCTTGCCTTGCAAACTCCACCCCGAGTCATCCATCCTAGAGCCCTGGGCAAGCGCGGCTTTCCCCGACGAGAGCCAAGCCCCAAGGAGGTCCTCACCCACCGCCTTCGCCTGGCCCAGGAGGTGGAGGCTCACCTCCCGCCCCAAGACCCTGACCCCCCTTTTACCTCATGGACACCACCGGCCTGGGCTACCGGAGCAAGGACCAAATTCTGCGGTACCGCCGGGGGGCGGAGGCGCGGCGGGCGCGGGGGCATAGCCGGCTCCTGGCCCTGGTGCGGTCGGAGCGGGGGAGGAAGCTCCTCTGGCCCTTTGGGGGGAGTGTGGGGGCGGAGTACGCGCCGGACCCTGTCCTGGGGGCTTGGGCCTTGGGGAGGTTTCGTCCCCGTGGGGGAAGGTTGCTGGCGGACACGGGGTTTGACGGGCAGGGGGTGTGGGAAAGGGTGGCGGAGCTGGGGCTTTGTCCCCAGATCCGGTTGCGGGGCGGGGGCGAGGTGCGAGAGGGATTGCGGGCGTGGGGGCGGGAGGTGTGGGGCCCTGGGGTGTGCCGGTTTCGTGCGCCCTTGAGGCTTGTGATCTCTCTCCTTTCCCTTCTCCCTCCCCCGCCGGGGTACAAGGCAATTTACTAGGCAAGCCCGCTTGGGTTAAACTAACCCACGTGGGAACGCACAAGACAGCCCGGGACTACGCTGCCCTCCTGGACCTCGATCCCAGGGATCGTCCCCTTTACCCCATCCGAGAGGCAGCGCGATACCTGGGTCTGTCGGAAGCAACCCTACGCTCCTGGGTTCGCGGTCGGCGTTACCCGAAGAGGGAACGCCCCGGTTTCGCTTCGCCCCTTATCGAGACACCCGGGAGCCAGCCTTACCTTTCCTTCTTTAACCTGGTGGAAGCCAACGTTCTGGCGGCCTTGCGCCAGAAACACCGTATCCCCATGCGCCGGATCCGCTCCATGGTGGAGTATGCCAAAACGGTTTTGGGCCAACCCCGCCCGCTTCTCCTGGATCTAGAAGCAGGCCTGGGTGACGTCTTTCTCAAGCAGGGAACGGAGCTTCTCGCCCTTACCCGAACCGGACAGTTAGCCCTCCAAGAGGTGTTGGAAAGCTACCTCTCCCGGGTGGAAAGGGACGAAAAGGGCCTTCCCCTTCGTTTCCATCCCGCCGTAGGTGCCCGCCTTCGGAGCGAGCGGGTAGTCCTAGACCCCAGGGTCGCTTTCGGGGCCCCCAACGTACGTGGGGTGAAAACCTCGGTCATTGCCCTGCGCTTCAACGCCGGCGAGAGCCTGGAGGAGATTGCCGCAGACTACGGCCTCCAGGAGGAAGAGGTCAAGGAAGCCCTGGTGTTTGAGGGTTTAGGGACCGATGCGCAGGCAGCATGACCTCCGGTCTCTCTTCTGAAGGACCTGTCTACTTTTGCGACCGCAACCTGGGTAAAAAGTTTCCCCACCGCCTCAGGGAACTAGGACTTCTCGTGAAGGCGCACGATGAGCTCTTCCAACCCGACACCCCAGATGAGATCTGGATTCCCCAGGTGTGTGCTCAGGGATGGGTCATCCTCACGCTGGACGCTCGGATCCGCTATCGCCCGGGGGAAAAGGCCTCCCTTCACCTGCATGGAGCCAAGGTCATCCTCTTCACACAACCCAAGAAAGCGGGTCCTGACTGGCTTCTTGCGTTAGCCAAAGAGTTTACCGAGGCCCAGGGAAACGTTCTTCGCTTCTTGCAACGCACTCCACCCCCTTTCGTGGCTCGCTTCCATGTGAACCCGGAGAAGCGAGGAAGCAAACGTCATCGTTTGGTTCTCCTTAGCCTCTAGCCCAGGGAGGCAGTAGGTGGGAAGGTCGTGTAAGGATTTATGTGTAAGGGTCCGTGTTTAATAGGGGGGCACACCTTAGCACGAGGAGGTGCCCCGTGGACCAGGATACCTTGCGAATCTTGCTGAGGGAAGCGGTGCGGGAGACG
>NZ_BSRG01000026.1 GCF_040363165.1 Thermus sp. LT1-2-5
GTAGCCGCGTCCTTCATCGGCTCGGGTGCCAAGGCATCCACCGTGGGCCCTTAGCATCTTGACCCTCAAGACCACGCCTCAACGTGGCCTCACATTCCATTCCTCCACCCTAGCTTTCAAGATTCCCCGCCGCCCACCAGGCAGCGCAAAGAAAAGACTACCAGGACCCTGAGAACGTGTCAAGTACCCCCACGCTGAACTCTTATCACTTTTTCCACGCCCGTGCCGGCTGCTTGGAGGAGACCTTTGAGTATCTGCACCGCTAAGCTCTCACGTTTTGGAGCGCCGCTATCTGGCAGGGCTTAGTCCTTCCCCTTCCTGGGGGTTGCTCGGCTTAGGGGTGTATGCCCGGCAGACGAGGGTGGGAACAAATACGGGAAGGGTGCTCGAACCCAGGGGCACTTGCCTTCTTCTAAGGGGTGTTCCTGGCAGAGACAAACCAGAGGCGCCTATGGGGTTTGCCCATGTCTTCAGGCGGGGAAGCGCCCCGAGCACATGATCAGATTGGAAAAACCCAAAAGAAGTTCCCCCCTTGAAGGTGAGGGGGGAACTTTTACATATGGTGGGCGGCGTAGGACTTGAACCTACGACCTCTCGCGTGTGAGGCGAGCGCTCTTCCGCTGAGCTAGCCGCCCTCAGCCTTTTGAAGGGTAGCACGGGCCGGGGAAGCCTGTCAAGTAAAGGGCTTGACACACCCCTGACACGGGGGAGGCTAGACTGAAGGCGTGGCCACGGTGCTCCTGGTGGAGGACGAGCCGGCGGTGCGGCTTGGGGTCCGCCTCGCCTTGGAGCGGGCCGGGCACCGGGTCCTGGAAGCGGAAAGGGCCCAAGGTGCCTGGCCCCTCCTCAAGGAGGCGGAGGCGGTGATCCTGGACTGGATGCTCCCCGACGAGCCCGGGATCAAGCTTTTGGAAAGGATGCGGCAGGGCCCGTTCCCCGAGCTCCCCGTCCTCCTCCTCACCGCCCGCGCCGAGGTGCGGGACCGGGTGGAGGGCCTAAGCCGGGGGGCGGACGACTACCTGGTGAAACCCTTTGCCACGGAAGAGCTTTTGGCCCGCCTCGAGGCCCTTTTGCGCCGGGCGGGGAAGCGCAAGCTCCTGAAGCGGGGCCCCCTCCTCTTGGACCTAGAGCGCATGGAGGCGAGCCTGGAGGGCAGGCCTCTTCCCCTCACCCGGCGGGAGTTCGCCCTTTTAGCCTTCTTGGCACAACGCCCGGGCCGGGTCTACAGCCGGGAGGAGCTTTTGGAAGCGGTCTGGGGCGAGGATTACCTGGGTACCCCAAGGACCGTGGACCAGCACGTGCTGCAACTCCGGGAAAAGCTCGGGGAAGACCCCAAGACCCCCCGCTTCTTGGAAACGGTGCGGGGCCTGGGCTACCGCTTCCGGGAGGTGGGGTGAGGGAGCTGGCCACCGCCTGGGAAGAGGCCCTGGAGGGGCTTGTCCTGCACCGCAACCGGGAGGTGGTCTACCTGAACCCCAAGGCGGAAGAACTCCTAGAGGTGCGCCGGGAAAAGGTGGTGGGCCGCCCCCTCCTCTTGGCCCTGCGGGACCACCGCCTCGAGGCCCTGGCCCTCCACGGAGGGGAACGCACCTTGGAGGTGCGGGGCCGCCTCCTCCGGGCCAAGGCCCTTCCCGGAAGGCTCTACCTCCTGGACGAAACGGAGGTGAAGCGGCGGCTAGAGGCCCTGGAGGAGGCCACCCTCACCCTGGCCCACGAGCTCAGGACCCCCCTGGCGGGGATGGGCCCTCTCCTGGAGGCCCTGACGCCCAGGAGCCGGCAGGAGAGGGAGGTCCTGGACCTCCTCAAGGGGGAGGTGGCCCGCCTGAGCCGCCTGGCGCAGAGCCTCTCCTTCACCCGTCCTGGGCCCAGCCGCACCTTTCCCCTGGAGGAGCTCTGGCCCCGCCTGGAAAGGCTCCTCCACGACAGGCTTCAGGGAAGGCGGGTGGAGGTCTACCTCCCCCACACGGCCCACACCGACCCCGATGCCCTGTTCCAGGTCCTCCTAAACCTCCTGGACAACGCCCTCAAGTACGGCCAAGACCCCATCCGCCTCCTCTCGCGGGCGGAGGAGGGGCACCTCTACCTGGAGGTGCGGGACCATGGGTCCGCCCTGCCGGACTACGCAACCCTCTTCCTCCCCGGGCGCCGGGGGTTCCAGGGGGGCTTGGGGCAGGGGCTTGGCCTCTACCTGGTGCGCCGCCTGGCTCGAGGCCTGGGGGGGGAGGCTTACGCCAAGCGGGAAGGGGCAGAGAACGTTTTCGGCATCCGCCTTCCCCTAGACTGAAGCGAGGAGGAACCCATGCGGGAAGCCCTAGACCGAGCGCTCAACCAGCTTGTGGAGGAAACCCTAAGGATGCTCTCCCTGGTGCGGGAGATGACCCAAGAGGCCACGGAAGCCCTGGTCCAGCAGGATGTCGCCCGGGCCCAAGAGATCATCGCCAAGGACAAGGAGGTGGACGCCCTGGAGCTCAAGATCGAAAACCAGGCCATCGCCGTCATCGCCCGCCACCAGCCCGTGGCCACGGACCTCCGCCTCATCTTCACCATCATCAAGGCCCTCACCGATTTGGAGCGGGCGGGGGACTACGCCATGCACGTGGCGGAGGACGCCCTCCTCCTAAGCAAGGACCCCCCCCTCAAGCGCTACGTCACCCTGCCGGAGATGGGCCGGCGCCTTTTGGAGATGATGGACACCCTGAGCAAGAGCGTGGCCGAGCGGGACGCATCCTTGGCCCGCAAGGTCCTGGAACTGGACGACCAGGTGGACGGGCTCTACGAGGAGGTGACCCGGGAGCTCATCACCTACATGATGGAAGACCCAAGGACCATCACCAAGGCCCTCACCCTGATGCGGGTGGCCCGCAGCTACGAGCGGCTTGGGGACCACCTGGAAAACGTGGCGGAGCGGGTCATCTACTGGCTCACCGGGGAGGTCTACAAGGCCCCGGAGGACGTCTACTAGCATGGCCCGCGCCCAAGACCCCGAGGCGGTGTGGGCGGCCATATCCGGTTGGCCCGAGCCCGACCGCACCTTGCCCCTTCGCCTCCACGCCTTGGTGCAAAAGACGGCCCCCGCCCTCACCTTGCGCCTGTGGTACGGCATGCCCGCCTACGCCCTCAAGGGGAAGGTCCTCTGCTTCTTCCAGCCCGCCCACCGCTTTAAGACCCGCTACGCCACCTTGGGCTTCACCGACCAGGCCCGGTTGGACCAGGGAAGGATGTGGCCCGTGGCCTTCGCCCTAAAGGACCTGGGCCTCGAGGAGGAGGCCCAGATCCAAGCCCTGTTGCAACGGGCCGTGGGCTAGTCCGCCTCCACCTCTTCCGCCGCCTGGCGGCGGCCTGCCTTCCACTCCAGCCCCGCCCAGATGAAGTCCATCAGGTCCCCGTCCAGGACGTTTTGCGGGTCAAAGCGCATGAGCCCCGTGCGGTGGTCCTTCACGTACTGCTTGTCCAGGACGTAGCTTCGGATCTGGCTTCCCCACTCGATGGGCCGTACCTCGCCCTTGAGCTTCCTTAGCTCCTCCTGCTTCTTCTTCCACTCCAGTTCAAAAAGCCGGGAGCGGAGGACCTTGAGGGCCAGCTCCTTGTTCTTGATCTGGCTCCGGGTGGTCTGGCAGGTGACGGTGATCCCCGTGGGCAGGTGGACGATGCGCACCGCGGAGTCCGTGGTGTTCACACCCTGCCCCCCGTGGCCTTGGGAGCGGAAGACGTCGATGCGCAAATCCTCGGGGCGGATCACCACCTCCACGCTCTCGTCCACCTCCGGCATCACCTCCACCCCGGCGAAGGAGGTGTGGCGGCGGCCCGAGGCGTCAAAGGGGGAAGGCCGCACCAGGCGGTGCACCCCCGCCTCGGGGGAAAGGAGGCCGTAGGCGTTTTCCCCCTTCACCAGGATCTGGGCGTAGTCAATCCCCGCCTCTGCCCCGGGGACGAGGTCCACCACCTCCACCTGGTAGCCCTGGCGCTCGGCGAAGCGGGTGTACATGCGCAGGAGCATCTCCGCCCAGTCACAGGCCTCCGTGCCCCCCGCTCCGGGTTGGATGGTGAGGATGGCGTTTTTCTCGGCGTGGGGGAAGCTTAAGAGGGTTTCGTGGTAGAGGTCGTCCAACTTCCTGGCCGCCTCCTCCAGCTCGGGCCTCAAGGCCTCCCGCTCCTCGGCGGGAAGCTCCTCCCAAAGCTCGAGGAGGCCCTGGAGGTCGCCCTCCAGGGAGCGGAAGGTATCCACCACCCGCTTGTGGCGGGCCGCCTCCTGGCTCACGCGCCGGGCTTCTTCCGGGTTTTGCCAGAGGGTGGGGTCCTCGAGGCGGCGGTTTAGCTCTTGTAGTCGGGCTTCCTTTCCGGGGATGTCAAAGATACCCCCGGAGGCTCTCTAGGCGTTTGGCGAGAAGGTCCAGGTCCATACTGCCTTCAGTATACCGCAAAACCCCGACTTGATAACGTCACGCGCAATATTTATTATATCGTTTAGAGGTGAAGGTATGGACCTCAAGGACCTGGCCCAAGCCCTTCGTCAAGGCCACCCTCAGGGGCTTCCCGGGGAACAGGACGCCTTGGTGACCCTTCTGGTGCAGCGGGGTTACCCCCACGCCGAGGCGGTGCGCCTGGCCAAGGCCCTCGAGGCTCAGGGCTACGCCCATTTCCTCCCCGGGGCCCAAAGCCGCTGGTTCTTCACGGAAAAGCCGGTAGACCTCCAGGCCCTGATGCGGGCCTTGGACCAGGAGTACCGGGAGTTCGTGGGCGAGGGGGACGAGGAGGAAGAAGCCCTCACCTTCCTCACCGGCAGGCTGGGAGGGGACCGCGCAGTAGCCCGAGAGGTGCTAGAAGCCCTCCGCTTTGCGGGCTACGTGGAAACCATCTATAGTCCCGAGCTGGAACGTAATCGGCTTTTCTTCCGCTTCCCTGAGGCTTTGGGACACCTAGGCTAGTCCGCCGCCTGGACCAAGGCCACCTCCGCCATCCCCACCCGGGCTCCTAGGGCCTTCAGGCGCTCCTCCAGGTCCTCGTACCCCCGTTCCAGGAAGTAGACCCCTTCGATCTCGGAAACCCCCTCGGCACTCAAGGCCGCCACCACCAAGGCCCCGCCGGCACGGATGTCCAGGGCCTTCACCTGGGCTCCGTGGAGGCGCCGGCCCTGGAGCAAAAGCGTCCGGTCCCGCAGGTAAAGCTCCGCCCCCATGCGGGCCAGCTCCCCCACGTGGGTGAAACGATCGGGGTAGACCCGGTCGCTTACGGCGCTTTGCCCGGGCACCGTGGCCAAGTAGGCGGTCACGATGGGCTGGAGGTCCGTGGGGAAGCCAGGGTACTCCCGGGCCTCCACCAAAAGGGGTAGGGGGTCCTTAGTGGCGGTGAAGCGGATCCAGTCAGGCCCCACCTCCAAGCGGTGGCCTGCTTGGCGAAGTTTGTCCAAAAGGGCGTCCAGGTGGTCGGGGCGCACCTCGCGCAGGGTGAGGGTCCCCCGGGTGGCCGCCGCTGCCAGGAGGTAGGTGCCCGCCTCAATGCGGTCGGGGATGATCCGGTACGTCCCCCCGCCCAGGCGCTTGGCCCCCCGGACGTGGAGGATGGCGCTTCCCAAGCCCTCCACCTCCACCCCCAGCATGCGAAGAAAGCGCCCTAAGTCCACGATCTCCGGCTCCATGGCCGCCTGGACCAAGGTGGCCTCCCCTCCCAGGGCCACGGCCAGCATGGCCTGCTCCGTTCCCCCCACCGTGGGCAGGTCAAAGACCACCCGTCCGGAAAGGGGGCGGACGCGGCGGGCGTAGAAGGTCCCTTCCTCCTCTACCACCTCGGCTCCCAGGGCCCGGAGGGCCTTCACGTGCTGGTCCACGGGCCGGGCGCCGAAGGCGCACCCCCCGGGCAAGGAGATGCGTCCTTCCCCCACCCGGGCCAAGAGGGCGCCCCAGACGATAAAGCTGGCCCGCATCTGCCCCACCAGCTCGTAGGGGGCGTGGGTGTTTTGGATTTCGGGGGTGTGGAGGTGGAGGGTGCGCCCCTCCCACTGGTAGCGGGTGCCCAGGTGGGCCAAGAGCTCCAGCATCACCTCCACGTCCCGAAGCCGTGGCACCTCCACCAGGGTGATGGGTTCCGGGGTGAGGAGGCTTGCCGCCAGGATGGGTAAGGCGGCGTTCTTAGCGGGGTAGACTCGGAGCTCGCCGGACAGGGGAGAGCCCCCTTCAATCCGCAGAATTCTGCTCCGCCCCGTATCCGTGAGCATCATACTCACCTTACTCACAATGAGGATATACAGGAAGGCGTGTATTGTCAAGGTCATGCGGTTTTTGCTACACTACCCGCCAAGGAGCGGTATGCCCAAGAAGGAAAAAAAGCGGCTGCAGGTGGTCATCTCCGAGGAGCAAGACGCCCTTCTGACCCGGGCGGCTTACGCTCTTTCCAGCCCCGAGCGGCTGGTGTCTAAGTCGGAGGTGGTGCGCCTGGCCATCGCCAAAATCGTCCAGGAGCTGGAAGAGAGCAAGGAAGAGTTGGCCGAGCTCTTGAAGCGCTTGGAGCCCGAGGAAGAAACCCCCTAAAATGACCCGGATGCTTCTGGCCGGGCGGTACCGCCTCGAGGCCCCCCTGGGCTCCGGGGGCATGGCCGAGGTCTGGCAAGGGGTGGACGAGCGCCTGGGGCGGAAGGTGGCGGTGAAGCTCCTCCACCCCCGGGCCCTGCCCCCCGAACGGGAGCGGTTTCTTCTGGAGGTCCGGGCCCTTTCCCGCCTCTTTCACCCCGGCATCGTCCAGGTCCTGGACCTGGGGGAGGAGGAGGGGCGGCCCTATTTCGTCATGGAGCTGGTGGAAGGAGGCACCTTTGACCGCCTGGGCCCGTTTGAGGAGGGCCCAGAAGGGGAAAGGATCCTCCTGGCCGCAGCCCAGGTCATGGAGGCCTTGGCCCACCTCCACGCCCAGGGCATCCTCCACCGGGACCTCACCCCCAAGAACATCCTCCTCACCAAGGAGGGCCACCCCAAGGTGATGGACTTCGGCCTGGCCTACCTCCTCCAGGAAAGCCGCCACCTCACCCGCACCGGCTACACCCTGGGCACCCCCACCTACATGGCCCCGGAGCAGGCCAAGGGCCTCCCCCTCACCCCCAAGGCCGACCTCTACAGCCTGGGAGCGGTCCTCTACCGTACCCTCACCGGCCGCCCCCCCTTCGAGGGGGAAAACGACCAAGCGGTCCTCTACCAACACGTGTACGAGGAGCCCAAGCCCCCAGAAGCCCTCAACCCCGCCATCCCCAAGGGGGTAGGGCAAGCGGTGCTCGGGCTATTGGCCAAGCACCCCGAGGAGCGCCCGGCACACCCGGACCTCTTCTATAGCGCCCTGAGGGAGTTCCAGGCCCTGCGCCTTGCCACCCCTCGAGCGGGGGCGGGCCGCTCCGGCCACTACCCCTTGGCCCCAGACCCCAGACGGCTTGCCCTCAAAGGCAAGCTGGACCTGGGAGGGGAAGCGGCCTGGCCCGGGGAGATGGTCTACGCCGGGGGGCGGGTGTACCTCGGGGTGGGGCGGGGTTGGGTGGAGGTGGACCTCCTGAGCGGGGAGGTGCGCCGGGAGAGCCTGCCCGAGGAGGCCACCGCCCCCCCGGTGGTGCGGGGCGGGGTGTACGTGGGAAGCTTTGACGGCAAGGTGCGGCGTTTCCGCGGCCGCCACCTGGAGTGGAGCGTGGAAACCGGGGCGGAGGTTACCGCCGCTCCCTTGGTCCTAGGGGAGCGGGTCTACGTGGCGAGCCGCGACGGCACCCTGTACGCCTTCCACAAGGACGCCCCCCTCTTCCGCTTCCGGGCGGGGGGGCATCTGTCCGCCAGCCCCACCTTTTACCGGGGGCTCCTTTTCGTGGGTTCGGAGGATGGGTGGCTCTATGCCCTGGACCCAGAAACGGGGGGCCTTCGCTACAAGGTGCGCGCCGGCCCCATTCACGCTCCCGTGGCCGCAGGGCGGGGGCTTCTATTCATCCCCACCTGGGAGGGGGAGGTCTACGCCTTCGATCCCTTGAGCCGGGAAACCCTTTGGAACGCTGCGGTGGAGGGGGAGATCTGGGGCGGGCTCGCCCTGGACGGGGAGCGGGTCTATGTGGCCGCCTGGGACGGGATTCTCCGGGCCCTGGACGCCGCCACGGGGGAGGAGGTGTGGAGCCTCGAGGTGGGCAAGGTGACCGCAGGGCTTGCTTACGCCTCGGGGCACGTCTTTGCGGCCACGGAGGAGGGGCGCTTTCTGGCCGTGGACCGTCGGGGCCAGGTGGTCTTTGAGGCCACGGGCCTGGGGGCGGTGCAGGTGCCCCCCTTACCCCTGCCCGGGGAGGTGTTGGTGGCGAGCCTTTCGGGCAAACTCTACCGCTTCGCCGTAGGATAGGGGCATGGAAGCCGTCCAGACCGAAAAGGCCCCCCAGGCCATCGGCCCCTATAGCCAGGCGGTGCGGGCCCAAGGCTTTGTCTTCGTTTCCGGCCAGATCCCCCTGACCCCGGAGGGCGCCTTGGTGGAAGGGGATATCCGGGCCCAGACGGAACGGGTTTTGGAGAACCTCAAGGCCCTCCTCGAGGCCGCGGGCTCCGGGCTCGACCGGGTGGTACAGACCACCTGCTTCCTAGCAGACATGGAGGACTTCCCCGCCTTCAACGAGGTTTACGCCCGTTACTTCTCCCCTCCTTACCCCGCCCGGGCCACGGTGGCGGTCAAGGCCCTGCCCCGGGGGGTGCGGGTGGAGGTGGCCTGCGTGGCCCTGGCGGAATGATGCGCCCCTGCAAAAAAGCGTAGAATGACGCCATGGCGCAGGAAGCCCACCTGGAAGAGCTAGAACGCCGCTTTCGCGCTGGGGAGGTGCGGGCCTTGGCCCGGGCCCTCACCTTGGTGGAGGCCGGCCACCCCCTGGGTCAGGCCCTTCTAAAGCGGGTGCGGGGCCAAGGCAGGGCCAAGGTGGTGGGCGTCACGGGTAGCCCGGGGGCGGGCAAGAGCACCCTTACCGACCGCCTCATCCTCGAGGCCCGCAAGCGGGGGGAGCGGGTGGGGGTGCTGGCGGTGGACCCCAGTAGCCCCTTCACCGGGGGAGCCATCCTGGGGGACCGGATCCGCATGATGCGCCATCACCAAGACCCCGGGGTCTACATCCGCTCCCTGGCCTCCCGGGGAGCCCTAGGGGGGCTTGCCGGGGCCACGGTGGCCGCCTTAGCCCTTTTGGAAGCCTTCGGCTTTGACCGCATCTTCGTGGAAACCGTAGGGGTAGGGCAGAGCGAGGTGGACATCGCCCGGGTGGCGGACACCACCCTCCTCGTCCTCACCCCCGCGGCGGGGGATGCGGTCCAAGCCTTCAAGGCGGGGGTCATGGAAATCGCCGACCTCTTCGCCGTGAACAAGTTTGACCTGCCGGGAGGAGAACGCCTCATCCAAGAGCTCAAAAGCGCCCTGGAGCTCTCCCCCCCGAGGCCCGGGGGCTGGCGCCCCCCCATCTACCCCACGGTGGCGGCCACGGGGGAAGGGGTGGAGGCGCTCTTTGAGGGGCTGGAAGCCCACCACCGTCATCTCGAGGTCCACGGCCTCCTGGAGGGCCACCGCCTGGAACGGGCCCGGTTTGAGGTGGAAAGCGTCATCCAGGAATGGGGTCGCCGCCGCACCCAACAGGCCGGGGAACTGGTCCGGCGCGTGGCCCAAGGCGAACTCTCTCCAGAGGAAGCCGCCTTCTCCCTGCTCAACCCCAGCACCCAGCCCGCTTAACCCCGCTTGTAGCGCAAAAGGGCCTTACGCAGCATCTCCCGCTCGTTGGGATAGGAAAGCCGATTTAGAGCCTCGGCCACCGGCAAGAAGTAGGCGGCCTCCACCTCCGAGAGCTGGGGCCTGGGCTCCCCGCCCCGGTAGGCCATAAGGAAGTAATGCACCTCCTTGCTTACCGTAACCGGGACCTCCCCGTCCTTTATGGTGAAGTAATAGCGCACCTTGCCCAAGGGGGAAAGCACCGCCGCCTCCACCCCCGTTTCCTCCCGCACCTCCCGCACCGCGGTCTCGGGGTAGCGTTCCCCCGGCTCCACCTGGCCCTTGGGTAAGGTCACCACCTTTCCCCCTTTGAGGGAAACCACCAGGACCTCGGGTGGGTTTCCCCGGAGGACCACCCCCCCAGCGGAAACCACCCGCTTCCTGGCTGCTCGCACCTGCCGCTTCCTGCGCAAGACCCCGCTCCTTGCCAACAAAAAAGGGCGCCCGAAGGCGCCCCAAGGATCCCAAAGGGGAGAGCAGAGGCGTTAAGCTCCTTAGAAAGGAGGTGATCCAGCCGCACCTTCCGGTACAGCTACCTTGTTACGACTTCGCCCCAGTCACGAGCCCTACCCTCGGCGCCTGCCCTAAGGCTCCCGGCGACTTCGGGTAGAA
>NZ_BSRG01000027.1 GCF_040363165.1 Thermus sp. LT1-2-5
CTTCCACACCAACAGCCGGAAGGTCTTTGAGTACCTCTCCCGCTTCACCGAGTGGCGGCCCTACTTCCACCGGGTGCGGGCGGTGGTGGAAGGAAAGGAGATCCCCTTGCCCTTCAGCCTCGCCTCCCTAAGGGCCCTCTTCTCCGAGCGGGTGGCGGACCGTCTGGAGGAGAGGCTCGTGGCCCGGTTCGGCTACGGGGCCCGCGTGCCCATCCTACGCCTGAGGGAGGAGGAGGACCCTGAGTTGCGGTTCCTCGCGGACTACGTGTACAAGCACGTCTTTGAGGGGTACACCCTGAAGCAGTGGGGGATGCGCCCGGAGGAGCTATCCCCCTCGGTGACGGCACGGGTGCCGATACTGGTGAGCTACGACACCCGCTACTTCCAGGATACGTACCAGGCCATGCCCAAGGAGGGCTACACGGCGCTTTTCCGGCGGATGCTTGCCCACCCCAACGTCCAGGTGCTCCTCCAGGCGGACTGGCGGCAAGTGGAACAGGAGGTGCGGTACCGCTACCTTATCTTTACGGGTCCTATAGACGAGTTCTTCGGTTACCTCCACGGGCCTTTGCCCTACCGGTCCCTGCGCTTCCGGCTGGAAGGCCAAGGGAGGCCGTGGGCCCAGGAGGTGGGGACGGTGAACTACCCCAACGAGCACGCCTACACCCGGGTGACGGAGTTCAAGCACCTTACGGGGCAGGACTACCTGCCCCACACCACCTTGTGCTACGAGTACCCGGAGGCCTACGAGCCTGGGCGGAACGAGCCCTACTACCCGGTGCCGCGGGAGGAGAACGAGGCGCGGTACCGGCTGTACCTGGAGGAGGCGAGGAGGCTTAAGGGGGTGTACTTTGCCGGGAGGCTTGGGGACTACCGGTACTACAACATGGACCAGGCGGTGGCCCGGGCCCTGAAGCTCTTTGAGGAGGTGGCACAATGCGGTTGAACGTGGCTATTGGCACGTGGGGGCCTTTGCGCTCCAACTCCGGCGGGCCTAATCGGGTGGCCTATGATCTTTTGAGGGGTTTGCTGAGTGTGGGGGGTAGACGGCTACAGTTGCACTTTGTCGATGTTGGCAAGGGAGTTGTACATGCTCTACATGGGTTGGATGACCTTGCAGGTTTCCTCTCCCAGGAGGGTTCGGGGGCCAACAGAAGTGGGTTGAATGTGAGTAGCTTTGTGAAGTTCTGGATTGCGAGGATGCCTGAGGAGAGGTTGCGTAGTTTTCTGGTTGGTTTGGCTTACGGGGTAAGGGGTTCGGGTCCCAGTTCGTTCTCGGGGTGTTGGTTCGAGTCTGGCATCCTTCACTTGCACGGTATTGGTTGGCGGGGGATATCCTCACTTCTCGCATTAGATCGGCGTCAAAAAATTGTTTGGACTGAGCATAGTAAGGGTAGTGCGCTGCGCGAGTGGGAGATGTTATATGGGACATCTTTTGTGAAGGTTTGGGGAGCGAAGGTCAAGGATGCTTACGAGGTGCTTCTTCAGAGGGCTGATAGGATCATTTTCCCAAGCAGGGGTGCGTTAAAATTGTTTGAGGATTATACCGGTTGGACTATCCCTTCTGGGCGTCTAAGGATTATCCACAATGGTATTGAGGACCCCCTTCATGCTTTGCTGGACTGCTCTCCGAGTGTACCTGAGAGAGGCCTTTTTGTTACCGTGGCCCAGCATGTTCCGGAGAAGGGCCTCGACTGGGTACTTGAAGGGCTAGCCTTGGTTAAGAGGCCTTGGCGCTGGGTGGTGGTGGGGGAGTTTACACCCTGGACAGCCTATCTGGAGGGTTTGGTTCGACGGTATCGCTTGGAAAGCAATGTTAGCTTCGTTGGTCCTTTACCCAGGAGGGAGACTTTGGCCTGGGTGGCGAGGAGCGAAGCGGTGATTCATGCGCCGAGGGTGGCGGTTTTTGATCTCGCTTTATTGGAGGCTATGGCGTTGTCAAAACCGGTGCTTGCGACCCCTGTAGGTGGGAACGTGGAGGCGCTTGGGGAAGGTTATCCCTTGTTCGTGCGGGCCCCCGAGCAGCTTGCGCGGTTTATTGACGATGAGGGTTCAATGGATCTCTTCGCGTCGGCAGGGGAGGGTAATCGGAAGAGGTTCGTGGGGGAGTATACGCTCTCTGCCATGGTAGAGCGGTATCTCTCCCTTTATGAGGAGCTGTGTTAGGCGGGGGTTTGTGTTTGGTGTGGGGCATCTGCGAGCGCCAGGCCTACTTACGCGGGGGTGACGGGGAGTGAGTCAGGGTAGCGGACCCGCTTTTAGTTTAATCATATCAACAAGGGGTCGGGATTGGGAGCTGGCCCGTTTGTTGACCTCTTTGACGGAGCAGAGCTTTAAGGATTTTGAGGTTATAATTGTGGACCAAAACGAAGATGATAGAGTTTTTAAGATCATCGCAAATTTTAAGGATGTGCTACCCATAACTTATCTTACATCTCCGCCGGGGCTTTCTCTAGGACGCAATGTAGGTTTGAAGGTCTGCCGAGGCAAGTACGTTGCCTTTCCCGATGACGATAGTACTTACTTTCCAAATACCTTGGCGGAAGCTGTGAGGTATTTGGATATGTATGCCAGTCTTGATTCTCGTCTCGGGGGTGTGGTTGGTGTGAGGGCCGACCATTGGGAAGAAAGTGATTGCGCCGATCAACGTCGATGTAACATGGGTGCTCGGATTAGTATCTCGGACGTTTTTCGGAAGGCATCTTCCTACCTGCTGTTTTTCAAAAGAGAAGCCGTCTATGACTTTGACGAAACCTTGGGGGTTGGTTCGGGTACCCCATGGGGTTCGGGTGAGGAAATAGATTTAATGCTTCAGGCCATGAAGGCTGGTTATCGGTTCTATATGGTTTCCACGGTGTGCGTGTATCATCCTTTTAAAGAGGAGATCGGAAATCCGTCGCGGACGAGAAGCTACTTAAGGGGGGTTGGGCGAGTTATGCGGAAGCATAAGCTTTTCTGGCTCTTTGTTTACTACAGTTTGCGGAGTTTGGGGGGAATATTGGCATCTATCGGCCGTAGGGATTTCGCGCTTGTTCGGCATTATTTTCGTGTTTTGATCGCCAGAACGGAGGGCTTCTTTGGGATAGCGTTGAAAAAAGGTGACTGAAGCGGGTGCGCTAGAGTTTGAGAAGAGCCATGGGTGTGAAAGTCCTTTTTTTACGTTCAAACCCAGTTGATCCTGATCCGCGGGTTGAAAAAGAGGCAAGCGCCTTGGCGGAGGCAGGTTATGAGGTTCGTGTGGTGGGGTGGGACCGGCTGGGCAGTTTGCCTGAGAGGGAACGACGTGAGTTTGGATTGGTGGAAAGGCTTAGGATAAAGGGTGATTTTGGTAAAGGGTTCGGTAATCTTCCAAGTCTTCTTAAATTTCAGGTGGCCCTGCTTCTGTACTTGGTGCGAAAAAGGAGTGCATATGAGATTCTCCATGCGTGCGATTTTGATACGGTTTTGCCCGCAGTTTTAGTGGGTCGTATTTTTCGCAAAAGCATCGTCTATGACGTTTTTGACTTCTACGCTGACATGATCCGGCAAGCGCCTAAGTGGTTTAGAAGACTCATTCGGTTTATAGACCAAAATTTGATGGGTTGGGTCGATGCCGTCATCCTTGCGGATGAGAGCAGAATAGAGCAGATTAAAGGTGCGAAGCCGAAGCGTTTAGTTGTAATTTATAATTCACCCAACGTGTATAGGGGTTGTTCTCAGACATCTGCACCCCCCCCTTTAAAGATCGTTTATGTGGGCATACTACAAACTGATCGAGGTATCTTAGAGGTTTTCGACGTTTTGGAAAAGCATCCGGAGTGGGAGCTGGACCTTGGGGGTTTTGGCGGGGACGAGGAGCTTATAAGGAAGCGGGCGGAGGGAATGCCTAATGTGCGCTTCCACGGGCGCATCCCTTATGAAAAGGTCTTGGACCTTACGTGCAGAAGCCATGTTCTTTTTGCCACGTATGATCCCTCAATCCCTAACCATCGTTTTTCCAGTCCGAACAAACTCTTCGAAGCTATGGCCATGGGCAAGCCCATTATAGTAGCTCGAGGCACCGGAATGGATCGGTTGGTGGAGGCCCTAGGAATGGGTTATGTAGTGGAATACGGCAACCTTAGGGAGCTGGAAGCGGCGCTCCGCGATGTTGTGAGCTGGACTGAGGAGCAGCGCCGTGCCTTTGCCGAGAGGGTAAGGGCGGTCTTCCAGGAGCGCTTTTCCTGGGGCAAGATGAAGGAAAGGCTTTGGGCGCTGTACGCGGAGCTTTCGTGAAAAGGAATCTGGATTATGCTGGTATGCCAGCCTCAATGCATCCGCCTTGTGCTTTTTTGGACATTTGTGGCGCTCCTGGTTAGGCTCGGAGCTTTGGGGCTGACCCACGTGTATTCGCTAAGTGCGGGTTATGGCGGTTTTTATCCCCTTCCCTCTGGTGCTGACGACCGATACTACTATGAAGCCTCCCTGCGGCTCTTACAAGGAGCTGGGCCCGTCGATCTTCCGAACGCATATCCCCTGCTCTTGTCCCTCCTCTTTGCCGTCTTCGGGCCGAGCGTTCTTTTGGGGAAGTTGGTTAACGTTTTTTTAGGAGCCTTGGGGGTGGGCCTTGGGGTTTGGCTTGCAGAGTCTCTGGGCTCCAGAAGCTTTTCTTTGTGGGCTCTGAATCGTCCAGGGAACGTAGCTGGTCTTTTCCTTACCTTCTATCCTTCGGCGGTGTTTTACAGCACTCAACTTCTTAAGGACTCCCTTATCTGGTTCCTTGGTCTTCTCACGGTTTGCTTGAGCGTTCTTCTTTTGTTTAGGCCCCGTTCTTGGCACTACCTAGGGCTTGGCGCGCTCCTCTTGTTTCTCTGGCCCCTGCGCCCCTACACCGTTTTGGCCCTGGTAGGGGCGTTGAGCCTGTATTTCCTTCTTCGGAGGGCGCGGGTTAGAGATCTAATCGCTTTAGGTTCCATCCTTTTGACCGTTCCATGGCTACTTGGGTGGGGGCCATTCGGTTGGAAGTATCTGAACCCCCTTCTGAGCCCCGAACGTTTGGCCAGCTTCCGCGCAGAGGTGTATGGGATAGGGGGGAGCTCCCTAGGGGTAGCGCTGGACCCCACCCATCCTTTGCGCTTTCTCCTTGGCTGGTTGTATAGCACGATTACCGTGTTCATGGGGCCTTTCCCTTGGCAGGTGGATGGGCTGATGGAGGCGGTTGCGTTGCTGGAGGTTATTTATATCTGGCCCCTTGTGGCGGTTTGGTGGGCTGGCTTGCGCCGCCTGAGGCATCCAGAGCCGCCGGAGCTCCTGCTTCTTTTCGCCCTGGTCTTGGGTTTGGGGATAGGCTTATTCAGCGATAACTTGGGCGCCAATACCCGCCTCCGGCTCTTGGTTTGGGGGGCTCTTATAATCTATGCGGCGGTGCGGTTAGGAGGAAACCGTGCGGATCCTCTATCTGATCACCCGAGCCGAGCCAGGGGGGGCCCAGATGCACCTCCTAGAACTGCTAAAGGCCTTTAGGGACAAGGCTGAGCTCCACTTGGCCGTGGGGTGGGAGCGTGAGGAGTTTTTGGTGAAGGCGGCCCAGGAACTCGACGTGAAGACCCACGTCCTTCCCCACCTGGTTCAACCTGTTAGACCGGGTTCGGATTGGCGGGGGCTTTGGGAGGTCAGGGAGCTAATTCGCAGGTTGCGCCCTGATCTCGTCCACGCCCACTCCTCCAAGGCGGGGTTTCTGGGAAGGCTTGCGGCGAGAAGCTTAGGGGTTAGGAGCGTTTTTACCGCACATGGCTGGGCCTTCGCCGATGGGGTAAGCCCTGATCGGAAGGCTTTGGCCTTAGCCTTAGAGCGGATAGCGGGCCGGGCAGGGGATTTGGTCCTTACTGTATCCCACCAAGACCGGGAGCTTGCCCTGCGCTACGGGGTGGTGCCTCCCGAGAAGATCCGGGTGGTATGGAACGGGGTGCCGGACACTCCTTTTCGGGCTGACCCGGGACGGGAGCCTCCCAGGCTGGTCATGGTGGCCCGCTTTGCTCCTCCGAAGGATCAGGCTCTTCTTCTTCAGGCTTTGGCGGGGCTTCGGGATCTTCCTTGGACCCTGGACCTGGTGGGGGATGGGCCGTTGCTTGCTGGGGTTCGCGTTTTGGCTGAGGGGCTTGGGCTTGCGAGCCGGGTTCGCTTTCTTGGGCGCAGGTTGGATGTGGACCGGATTTTAGCGGAGGCGCAGATTTTTGTGCTTGTTTCCAACTGGGAGGGGCTTCCTTTGGTGGTTCTG
>NZ_BSRG01000028.1 GCF_040363165.1 Thermus sp. LT1-2-5
TCTCCCGCACCGCTTCCCTCAGCAAGATTCGCAAGGTATCCTGGTCCACGGGGCACCTCCTCGTGCTAAGGTGTGCCCCCCTATTAAACACGGACCCTTACACATAAATCCTTACACGACCAGGATTAGGCTCGGAATACGAAAGGCTTTGGGTCGAAGACGTGCCCCTTGTCCTTGCCAGCGACGCTAGCGTTGTCCTACGCAGAGAGCGGTTCGGGGGAATACTCTACGGCTTTAAGAGGGGCATTTTTCTCAATCAGGAAGCCTTCGACCTTGTTAGATCCTTTGTAGTTGCTACTAGGCCATCGCTGGCCCTCAAGCAAGTTCTCAAAGAAGGAGGCTTAAGTGAAATTACCAAGGGATTTGTAGAGGCAGCGGGGCATTTAATCCTTTACTTGATTGCCGAGGGATACCTTCGCCCTTCTCAAGAAGGGCTGGAATCTAAAGCTTTGTTCCTAGACGATCAACACTTCTCCGATGACCGGTACTATAGGCCTCTATCCATGGAAATCGAGCTCACGAATAGGTGCTATAGGCGTTGTGCATACTGTGCATACGAATCCGGCCCTGAACCCAAAATACCTCTTCGGGAAGAGCTGACTTTCGATGAGTGGGGATATATCTTGGATTCCATAAGAAAGGAAGGGGTCTTCTACCTTGAATTCACAGGAGGTGATCCACTGAGTAGGCCAGATGGATTGGAGATCATCCGCCTAGCGGACGAGCTAGGGTTTAGCGTTCAAGTTAACACCGACTTGTCCGTGTTGCGAGATAGCGACTTAGATAAGATTGCGTCCACAAAAAATCTGAACTTCGTGGGTACCACTTTAGACGGATCTAGTCCGGATAGCCACGATTTGCTTCGGGGTAAGGGGGGATTTAAGACTACCTTGCGGCAGATAAGTCTCATTGCCAAAGCCGGTATCCCTCTGGCTGTCTTCACGGTAGTTCACAAGAAGAACTACACTGAGATTAGAAAGATAGGTGAAATCGCAACACAAAACAACGCTATGTATGGGATTGCGCCCATGTATCCCGCAGGGCGCGGGGCAAGCTTGAATCATCTCGTTCTTAGCCAGGAAGAGTGGGACTTCGCTGTAGGGGAATACATGGACATGGTTAGATTAGGTGCGATTAAGCCCCACCAAAGGCTGTGGTATAAGCTTTCTAGAGAACTTAGATCGGAAAACCCGGCCCGCGATCAGATATGGCTTACCTCTAGGGGTAATCGTGCTCTTCGCGTAGATCCGAGGGGTAATGTCTACGTTTCTGCCAAATTGCGTGAGTGGCGGCCCAGGTATTCGTTCTTCGGCAACCTTCTAACGAGCACTTTAGCCGACATTTGGGAGAATTCGCCTCTACTGCAAGAGCTACGGAAAATACCTGTTCAACCGAACTTCTTTGATGCCGTGGACATTCGGACTATCCCCAATTACACCAGCGAAATCCCTCTAGCTGATGGCTCAGCGTCCCAGCATGGCTAAGGATTTAACTCCGCCCTCGGGTACCTTCTCCTTCTTCCTCCTCGCCTTCCTTCTAACCCTGACCGGCCAGGGCCTGGTGGTGGCGGGCCTATGGCGGTTCCTGGAAGCGGGAGCCTCGGGGCTACAAACTTCGGTCCTCACCCTGGTTCAAGCCTTAGCGAGCATCCTGACCCCCTTTCTCCTCCAATCCTGGCTTGAGACCAGGCCCCAAATGGTGCTCCGCCTCCTCGCCTTTGGCCTTGGGGTAGCGGCCCTCCTCGCCCTGGGAAGCCCTGGCCTTAGCACCTTTCTTCTCCTTTACGCCGCCTTGCTCGCCCTCTTCCTCTTCCTTACGGCTGCTCTGGCCATCTACGGCGTTTTACTGGGAAGCGCCCTGCCCCGCCTCTTCCCTAAGGAGGCCCTGTCCCAGGCCAACGCCCGCTGGGAAATGGCCAATACCTTGGGCCTGGTCCTGGCCCCCCTCATAGGGGGCTTTGCCGTGGACCGCCTGGGGCCCTACGCCCTTCCCCTCTTCGCCCTTCCTCTGGGGGTGGCCCTGGTCCTCCTCCTGGGCCTGAAGGCCCCTCCTCCCCTAGGCCCTTCCGAAGGGAGGCGGAAGGCCTTTGGGGGTGTACCCTTGGGTGTTCTCCTCCCCGTTGCTCTACCTGCCCTTCTCCCTGCCCTGGCCCTCACGGGGGGCGGGGTCCTCACCGCTCTTCTCTTCCACGACCTCAAGCGGCCCGAGGGGCTAGGTATCGCCTGGGCGGGCTTTAGCCTGGGGGGCTTCCTTGTGGCCCAGGCCCTTACCCGCGTCTCCCTCCCCCCGGTCCTTGGCCTCCTCGGGGGGCTTGGCCTCCTGGGCCTGGGCAACCTGGGGAACGGCCTCCTCCCTTACCCCCACCTCCTCCTCGGGTCTTTGGTCTCGGGGGCGGGGGTTTCCGTGGCCCGGATCGCCTTCCGGACCTTCCTCCAGCGGCTTGCCCCCCCGGAGACCCTGGTGGGCCTCTTTGCCTACGTCAACGTCCTCACCCAGACGGCCCGGGTCCTGGGCTCCCCCTTGGGCGGGGGGCTTGGGGACCTCCTGGGGCCCAGGGGGGCCTTCGTGGCCTTTGGGAGCGTTTTCCTCCTGGCCTCCCTTCTCTTTCCCCCTCTCCTCCGCCTCTCCCAAAGGGTTCTCTCCCCTCGTGGTGACGCCGAGGGGCGTGGGTGAGGCCCTCCTGGGCTCCACGGGCGGTATTCCCCTGCTGCTACTCTGGGGCTAACCCGTAAGGGGGTGAATGGCGATGCTCAAGGAGGTGCAAGAGGTCAGGGTCGGCGGCCGGACGCGGCGGGTGTACGTGCGCCCCTTTGCCATGCCTGCTCCATTACAGGTGGGGTCATCTGGATGGTGGAAGGGTTCGCTCTAGAGGCTTGAACCCGGTCTGGAAACTGGCCTTTCTTTCCGAGGCCCTGGGCGACCTGGGGGCCGCCCTGGGCTTCAGCGCCTTGAGCCTGGAGGTGGCCCGCACGGGGGAGGCCTTCTGGGTAGGCCTCTTCGCTGCCCTCGGGTACTTCACCCTAGGCCCTTTGCTCCTCCTGAGCCCCCGGCTGGACCGGGGAGACCCGGTGAGGGCCCTCCTCCTCCTGGCCCTTCCGTTCCCTCCTTTCCTCGCGGGGGGCCTGCTCTATGGGTTTGCCGTCGGGGTCACGGGCGTCCACCTGCGGGCCGTGCGGGGGTGGTTGCTGCCCGAGGAGGCCCTGGCGGGGAGCCTGGCCGCCCTGCGGGCCCTGATCTACGGGGCGGGCGCCTTAGGGGGAACCCTCTCGGGGGTCCTGGGGGGGATCGGCGTGACCCTGCCCTTGCGGGTGGCCCTGGCCTCCTTCCTGGCCTTCTACCTCTTCGCCCTTGGCCCGCTCCATCC
>NZ_BSRG01000029.1 GCF_040363165.1 Thermus sp. LT1-2-5
ATCTTGAAAGCTAGGGTGGAGGAATGGAATGTGAGGCCACGTTGAGGCGTGGTCTTGAGGGTCAAGATGCTAAGGGCCCACGGTGGATGCCTTGGCACCCGAGCCGATGAAGGACGCGGCTACCTGCGATAAGCCAGGGGGAGCCGGTAGCGGGCGTGGATCCCTGGATGTCCGAATGGGGGAACCCGGCCCGTGGGAACACGGGTCACCGCGCGGGAGCGCGGGGGGAACCTGGGGAACTGAAACATCTCAGTACCCAGAGGAGAGGAAAGCGAAAGCGACTCCCTGAGTAGCGGCGAGCGAAAGGGGAAGAGCCTAAACCGTCTGGCTTGTCCGGGCGGGGTTGTGGGGCCCTCGGATGCCGAATCCCTAGCCTAGCCGAAGCTGTTGGGAAGCAGCGCCAAAGAAGGTGAAAGCCCTGTAGGCGAAAGGTGTGGGGATAGGTGAGGGTACCCGAGTACCCTGTGGTTCGTGGAGCCATGGGGGAATCTGGGCGGACCACCGCCTAAGGCTAAGTACTCCGGGTGACCGATAGTGGACCAGTACCGTGAGGGAAAGGTGAAAAGAACCCCGGGAGGGGAGTGAAATAGAGCCTGAAACCGTGGGCTTACAAGCAGTCGCGGCCCCTTTGGGGGTTGCGGCGTGCCTATTGAAGCATGAGCCGGCGACTCACGGTCGTGGGCGAGCTTAAGCCGGTGAGGCGGAGGCGTAGGGAAACCGAGTCCGAATAGGGCGTTTAGTCCGCGGCCGTGGACCCGAAACCGGGTGAGCTAGCCCTGGCCAGGGTGAAGCTGGGGTGAAACCCAGTGGAGGCCCGAACCGGTGGGGGATGCAAACCCCTCGGATGAGCTGGGGTTAGGAGTGAAAAGCTAACCGAACCCGGAGATAGCTGGTTCTCCCCGAAATGACTTTAGGGTCAGCCTCAGGTGCTGACTGGGGCCTGTAGAGCACTGATAGGGCTAGGGGGCCTACCAGCCTACCAAACCCTGTCAAACTCCGAAGGGTCCCAGGTGGAGCCTGGGAGTGAGGGCGCGAGCGATAACGTCCGTGTCCAAGCGCGGGAACAACCGAGACCGCCAGCTAAGGTCCCGAAGTCTGGGCTAAGTGGGAAAGGATGTGGCGTCGCGAAGACAGCCAGGAGGTTGGCTTAGAAGCAGCCATCCTTTAAAGAGTGCGTAATAGCTCACTGGTCGAGTGGCGCTGCGCCGAAAATGATCGGGGCTTAAGCCCAGCGCCGAAGCTGCGGGCCTAGGGTGAAAGCCCTAGGCGGTAGGGGAGCGTTCCCGATGCCGATGAAGGCCGACCCGTGAGGGCGGCTGGAGGTAAGGGAAGTGCGAATGCCGGCATGAGTAACGATAAACAGGGTGAGAATCCCTGTCGCCGTAAGCCCAAGGGTTCCTACGCAATGGTCGTCAGCGTAGGGTTAGGCGGGGCCTAAGGTGAGGCCGAAAGGCGTAGCCGAAGGACAGCCGGTTAATATTCCGGCCCTTCCCGTGGGTGCGATGGGGGGACGCTCTAGGCTAGGGGGACCGGAGCCATGGACGAGCCCGGCCAGAAGCGCAGGGTGGGAGGTAGGCAAATCCGCCTCCCGTTAGCTCTGCGTGGTGGGGAAGCCCGTGAGGGTGACAACCCCCTGAAGCCAGGGAGCCAAGAAAAGCCTCTAAGCACAACCCACGGGAACCCGTACCGCAAACCGACACAGGTGGGCGGGTGCGAGAGCACCAAGGCGCGCGGGAGAACCCTCGCCAAGGAACTCTGCAAGTTAGCCCCGTAACTTCGGGAGAAGGGGTGCTCCCCGCAAGGGGAGCCGCAGTGAATAGGCTCTGGCGACTGTTTACCAAAAACACAGCTCTCTGCGAACTCGTAAGAGGAGGTATAGGGAGCGACGCTTGCCCAGTGCCGGAAGGTCAAGGGGAGGGGTGCAAGCCCTGAACCGAAGCCCCGGTGAACGGCGGCCGTAACTATAACGGTCCTAAGGTAGCGAAATTCCTTGTCGGGTAAGTTCCGACCTGCACGAAAAGCGTAACGACCGGAGCGCTGTCTCGGCGAGGGACCCGGTGAAATTGAACTGGCCGTGAAGATGCGGCCTACCCGTGGCAGGACGAAAAGACCCCGTGGAGCTTTACTGCAGCCTGGTGTTGGCTCTTGGTCGCGCCTGCGTAGGATAGGTGGGAGCCTGTGAAGCCGCCCTTTCGGGGGCGGTGGAGGCGCCGGTGAAATACCACCCTGGTGCGGCTGGGGGCCTAACCCACGGAGGTGGGGACAGCGCTTGGCGGGCAGTTTGACTGGGGCGGTCGCCTCCTAAAAGGTAACGGAGGCGCCCAAAGGTTCCCTCAGGCGGGACGGAAATCCGCCGGAGAGCGCAAGGGTAAAAGGGAGCCTGACTGTGAGGCCTGCAAGCCGAGCAGGGGCGAAAGCCGGGCCTAGTGAACCGGTGGTCCCGTGTGGAAGGGCCATCGATCAACGGATAAAAGTTACCCCGGGGATAACAGGCTGATCTCCCCCGAGCGTCCACAGCGGCGGGGAGGTTTGGCACCTCGATGTCGGCTCGTCGCATCCTGGGGCTGAAGAAGGTCCCAAGGGTTGGGCTGTTCGCCCATTAAAGCGGCACGCGAGCTGGGTTCAGAACGTCGTGAGACAGTTCGGTCTCTATCCGCCACGGGCGCAGGAGGCTTGAGGGGGGCTCTTCCTAGTACGAGAGGACCGGAAGGGACGCACCTCTGGTTTCCCAGCTGTCCCTCCAGGGGCATAAGCTGGGTAGCCATGTGCGGAAGGGATAACCGCTGAAAGCATCTAAGCGGGAAACCCGCCCCAAGATGAGGCCTCCCACGGTGCAAAGCCGGTAAGGACCCGGGAAGACTACCCGGTGGATGGGCCGGAGGTGTAAGCGCCGTGAGGCGTTGAGCCGACCGGTCCCAATCGTCCGAGGTCTTGACCCTCTCCGCCCTGATGTCCACCCTAGCTTTCTCCCCCGCCCCTCAGGGTGCGCGGGAATTTTGAAAACCAAAACACCAGTATCCCCCGTGCCCATAGCGGCGTGGAACCACCCGTTCCCATTCCGAACACGGAAGTGAAACGCGCCAGCGCCGATGGTACTGGGACCGCAGGGTCCCGGGAGAGTAGGTCGGTGCGGGGGATTTTTCCCATGCGGGAGTAGCTCAGTCGGTAGAGCACGACCTTGCCAAGGTCGGGGTCGCGGGTTCAAGTCCCGTCTCCCGCTCCAA
>NZ_BSRG01000030.1 GCF_040363165.1 Thermus sp. LT1-2-5
CGCCAGAACCCCAAAGCCTTCTGGGCGCAAAACTCGAGACAGGTACGGGAGGGTAAGCAAGGGAAAAAGGTAGTTCGCCCCCTGGACAAGGTAGAGATAGAAGAGGTTCCGACCGGTCCCGGAGTGCAAGAGGAGGCCAATAAAGCGGCGCAAGCGGCCTGCGCTAAGAATGGCCCACCACCCCCCGGAAGTAGGCAATGGTCAGCCTAAGCCCCTCCCGCACAGGGGTGCGGGGCTCCCAGCCCAAAAGCCTTTTGGCCAAGGTGATGTCTGGCCGCCGTTGTCTGGGGTCGTCCTGGGGCAAGGAAAGAAAGACGATAGAAGAAAGGCTTCCGCCAAACTCCCTTGAGCTCACGTAGCCCCCACCCACCACCGCCACCCGTTTCATAGCTCCTCCCCCAACGCCGCCATATCCCGCAACACCTCCTTTAGTCTAGCCACTTGGTCCTTACGGGCGATGAGGGTGACCTTGCCTTCCCGCACGATGACCAGGTCCTCCAAGCCAATGGTGACGATGACCTCGTCCCCACCCCTCCCCAAAGCCAGAGGGTGGAGGGTGACAAAGGGGAAGTCCTGGGCGATCACCCCCCGGAATCCCTCGGTGCCGAAGCGAACGGGCGCGGACGTCATCGGCGAAAGCTTAGCACATCTACCTTGCGTCTTGGGTGCAATTCAGACATGACCGCCATCCATCCCACGGGGTAGATATAGGCCTCGGACTCCACGCCCGGCATCCGCCTACGTGCCCCTTCCAAGCCCAAGCACCCGCAATACCTCTTCCCCACAATCCTTTACCGCCTTGGACCCTGTGGGTCTCCAAAGCGCCCCCCCGGAACCTTCCTCAAAGCGAAGGGGAATGGGGAGCAGGGGGAAGCAAGTGCGGGGTGCGGGTCTACCTGCACCTGTGGGAGGGGGTACGACCTTTCCTGAGGCAGGTACGTGAGGACACAGCCGTTTTACTGCTTGGAGAGGCATACGGTGTTGGAAGCTTTCTCCTTTCTTCATCCTCTCGGAGCCGTTAAGACTGCGAGACCCTCTTTTGAAGTTCAGGGGCGATTCAGGCTATACTAGCCTAAGCTGAGCGTCCCGGAACCCTATGCCGCGACCTCAACTTTCCGAAGCCCAGGAAGATTACCTGAAGAACCTCCTCCTCTTGGAGCTCGAGGGCCAGACACCGGTTTCCACCCAGGCCCTAGCCACCCGCATGGGGGTTCGCCCCCCCTCGGCCACCGAGATGCTAAAGAAGCTAGCCCTTCTCGGCCTTGTGGACCACCAGCCTTACCAGGGGGCAAGCCTGACCCTTGCCGGGCGGAAGGTAGCCCTAGAAGTCCTGCGCCACCACCGCCTCCTCGAGGCCTACCTGCACCAGGCCCTGGGTTTCGGCTGGGAAGAGGTGCATGAGGAAGCCGAGCGCCTGGAACACGTGATCAGCGAGGCCTTTGAAGCCCGCATCGCCGAGCTCCTGGGCCACCCCCCCTTTGACCCCCACGGGGACCCCATCCCCACCCAGGACCTGGCCCTGCCCGAGGCGCCCGCCACACCCTTGGCCGAGGCCCCGCTGGGAGAGGTGCGGGTGGTGCGGGCCTTGGTCCAAGACCCGGGTACCCTGAACCTCCTGGCCCGGCTCGGCCTGGTGCCGGGCGCCCGTCTGCGGGTCCTGGAGCGGCACAACGGGGTGCGGGTGGCGCTGGGACAGGAGGTCTTCCTCCTACCCCCAGACCTCGCCGCTGCCGTAGGGGTGGAGGCGGCATGAGGACCATAGACCTGCGGAGCGACACCCTCACCCGGCCCACCCCGGCCATGCGCCGGGCCATGGCCGAAGCGGAAGTGGGGGACGACGTTTACGGGGAGGACCCCACGGTGAACCGCCTCCAGGCCATGGCGGCGGAGCGGCTCGGTTTTGAAGCAGCCCTCTTCCTCCCCACGGGAACCATGGCCAACCTTCACCACGGTCATGGTTTCCCTCTCCAAAGGGCTCGGGGCCCCGGTGGGAAGCCTGCTCCTCCTCCCTAAGGCCCTCTTGCCCGAGGCGTTGCGCTACCGCAAGCTCCTGGGCGGCGGTTGGCGCCAAGCGGGGGTCTTAGCGGCGGCGGGAATGGTGGCCCTCAACGAGGGCCCTGCGCACCTGGCACGGGACCACGAGATGGCCCAGGCCTTGGCCCGGGGGCTTTTCCGCCTGGGGTTTGCGGTGGACGTGCAAGCGGTGCAGACCAACATGGTCTACCTAAGCGTGGAAGAGCCGCAAGACTTCCTGGCGCAACTGAGGGCCCAAGGCATCCTGGCCGGGGCAGTAGGGGGGCGGGTGCGCTTCGTCACCCACCGGGACCTCCGCGACGAGGACATCCCGGAGGCCCTACGGCGGATCCAGGCTCTCCGCTAAAGCGCCCGGTAGACCTGGGTGCGGAAGGCGTGTTGCAGCCTAAGTGCCAACCCTGTATTATCTCAACATGGCAGCCCCTCTTCGGATCCAACTGACCCCGGAGGAGGACCGGCTCCTCCTGGAGCTCTCCCTGGACCCAAAGACCCACAAGAAGACCCGCCT
>NZ_BSRG01000031.1 GCF_040363165.1 Thermus sp. LT1-2-5
CTGGTGGAGCTGGGGGGCAGGTGGTTCGTCCTCAACCTGGCTCCCCATCACGAGACCGCGGCGCGCCTCCTGGGGGCCGGGCGATATTACCTGCTGGAGTGAAGGGGGTGCGGAATGTGGGTGTAATACCTTCGTGTGCTACCTGATCTAAACCGAAGCTTTCACCTCATCCTTCACCTCCCTTCCTTAGCCTTTTTCGGAGGGGTTAGGTGGTTTTTAGCTCGGTCAGTAAGGCATTCCCCACCTCCCGCTCTCCCTTCCGCCAAGGCATCCCCGGATAGTTAGGTGGGCCGCATAGTTCCGCCTCTGGCTCTTCCCCTGCCCCAGGTTCCCCTTCACCAAGCGGTGCACTACCTCCCCCATCCAGGGCAAAAGCGCCCGCACCCGCTTGGCATACATCATGATCCGAACCCTTTACCTTAGACACTTCTACCCTGTCTCCCGTGTGAAGCCTCCCACCCCCTCCCCAAGGCTTCCTTTAGAGTCTCCCGGGCCGTCCTGAACCCCACCCCTGAGCCTAGACCCCAGGCGGAGGCGGGAGCGGGACGGGGAGGTGTGGACCTACCGGGTCTGGGCTTCTCCCTATCTGCCTGACGCGCTTCTGGCCTTTCCCGGGTGCCGACAGGTGGTGCGCCTGGAGCGGGAGGTGGTGCACAAGGGGATGGGGGAGGTGCGGCGGACGGTGAGCCACGCCTTCGCCAGCTTGGGAAGGGAGAGGCGGAGGCGAGGCGGCTTGGGGAGCTCCTCCTTTCCCGGTGGGCGATAGAGAACCGGTCCTTTTGGGTGCGGGACGTTCTCTTCCGCGAGGACGCTTACCAGGTGCGGGGGGTGGGGGCTCGAGTCTTGGCGGCCCTCCGGGCCTTTTTGGTGTCCCTGCTCTACTGGAGGGGGGTGTGGGAGAAGGTCGTGTGCCAACGCACCTGGAAGGTGGCCCTGGAGGCCTTCTCCTTCCATCCCCTTTCCGCCCTTAGGTTCCTGGGGCTCTATGCGGTATAGCAGTCTAGTCTGGGCAAGCCCAAGTCAAATTAACCGGAGGCATCACTTGTACCATCCTTTAGTAACCAATCCGCTGCACGGCGGTGAGCTGAAACTCATCCAGTCCGGCATTTACCTCTGCGCATCCAGCTTTTCCAGCATCTGGTCAATAGAGTCGAACCACGCGTCCCGATAGGCCTCGGGGATCCGGCTCGTATCGTCAGTTCTGAAAAGGAGATGAACCGTTGCTGTCGCCCCATCTATGGGAAATTCCCGCAACCGTTTATCCTGCATGAATACCGCACGGCATGGCATACGCTTGGCCTCGTTGTGCAAGTTATTAAGATCTCCTTTGTGCTTGGTAGAAGCGGGACGTACGGTAGGAAGGCGACGTAGGCATATGTCACGCCTACAGTATCTTGCAGGTGACCTGAGCCCCCAGGTAGCTTTCGAGGAGTTCTTGGCCCTGCAGTAAGGATAAAAAGGGCGAGGGAGATGAGTTCGGCCAAGGTGGCCTTGGGATGCTTTTGCCTTTTTGGGACTTGGACGCCTCGGGTTCAGACGGCCTTGCCTTTACCCAGACATAGGTGGCCATGAGGGTCATGCACCGACGTAGCATGTGGGTTTCTGCGTCAGGATGGTGAGCCAGCCGAAGGGTACGTGCTGGGGTGCTCACGGTGAGTGTTCACGGCACCCCCTCTTTATCTTCCGTGGCGTCTGATCAACTAGCAGGCGAGGTGGCTTTCCCACCGGTCGTGTCAAGAGTTATGTGTAAGAGTCTGTGTACGGGGGGCATACCGCTCCTGAAGCATCTTCTCCAGCACCTCCTTCACCTCCGAGAACCCCTTTAGTTTCCGTTCTGCCCACCTCC
>NZ_BSRG01000032.1 GCF_040363165.1 Thermus sp. LT1-2-5
CCGACATTCCGCACCCCTCTCCCTTGGCCTTAGGATTTTGGGATGGAAACCACACCCAACCTACAGGTGTACGACCTGGGCCACCTGGGCCTGGTGGCCAGCATCCTGGATCAGATAGGACTGGTACAGACCGTAGACCGGTTCGTGGGCCCAAGGCCGGGCGAAAAGGTCTCCACTGGCATGGCCCTCAAGGCCGCCATACTGAACGCCCTGGGCTTCGTCACCTCTCCCCTCTACCTCTTCGGCCACTTCTTCCAGGGCAAGCCCACCGAGCTGCTCCTGGGGCCCGGCATCACCCCCGAACTTTTGAACGACGACCGCATGGGCCGCATGCTGGACAGCCTGTACGCGGCCGGGGTCACCGAGCTGTTCGTGGAGGTGGCTAAATCTGCCCGCAGAGCCTTTCCCTTTCCCGTGCGGGCTCTTCACGTGGACTCCACCAGCTTTCACGTCCACGGGGTGTACGGGAGCGGGGAAGAGGGCCAGACCGATACGGGGGACGAGCCCCTGGTCATCCGCCTCACCCACGGCTACAGCCGGGACCACCGCCCAGACCTCAAGCAGTGGGTGATGAACCTGATCTGCGCCGATACCGGGGGGATTCCCCTGCTCTTCGCTCCTGGGGATGGGAACCAGTCGGATCAGGAGGCCTTGGTTCCCCTGCTGGCGCGCTACCGCCAGAGCCTGGAACTGGGGGAGGTGGTGGTGCTGGACGGGGCCAGCTACAGCCAGGAGAACCTGGGGGCCCTGCGTGGGTTCTCCTGGGTCATGCGGGTGCCGGCCACCCTAAAGGAGGCCAAGGTCCTGCTACGCGAGGAGTTACCCCAGGAGGCCTGGAGGCCTCTGCTGCCGGGCTACCGGGGGCTGGAGGTGGAGAGCGAGTACGGGGGTGTGCGGCAGCGCTGGCTGTTGGTGGAGAGCCAGGAGCGGGCCAGGATGGAGGAAGCGAGCCTCCAGCAGCGGATAGCGCGGGCCGAAGGGGAGGCGCGGAAGGTCCTGGGCCGGCTGACGGCTCGGACCTTCGCCTGTGAGGCGGACGCCCGGCGGGCCCTGAGCGAGGCCAGCGGCCGACTTCCTTCGCACCGGCTGGTCTACCTGGGAGTGCAGGAGGAACGCCAATGGGAGCGGGTGGGCCGGCCGCGCAAGGGGGAGCGACCCTTGGCGGTGGTCTACCGCCTGCGGGCCCGCCTGGAGGTGGATCAGGAGAAGCTGGAGCGGGCGAGGCGGGGCCTGGGGCGATTCCTCCTGGCCACGAACGTGCTGGACCGGGAGGGGCTTCCCCCTCAGGAGGTGCTGAGGCGGTACAAGGACCAGGCCCGGACGGTGGAGCGGGGGTTCCGGTTTCTGAAGGACCCCCTGTTCTTTGCGGAGAGCACCTTCTTGAAGCGGCCCGAGCGGGTGATGGCCCTGGGGATGGTGATGGCCCTGGCCCTTCTGGTGTACGCCCTGGGGGAGTGGGCGCTGAGGCGGAGGCTTTGGGAGGCGGGGTCCAGCCTGCCGGACCAGAAGGGGAGACCCACAGCCAAGCCCACCTTGCGCTGGGTGTTTCAACTCTTTATGT
>NZ_BSRG01000033.1 GCF_040363165.1 Thermus sp. LT1-2-5
TCTCCCGCACCGCTTCCCTCAGCAAGATTCGCAAGGTATCCTGGTCCACGGGGCACCTCCTCGTGCTAAGGTGTGCCCCCCTATTAAACACGGACCCTTACACATAAATCCTTACACGACCGATTCCCCGTATATATAACACCAGACCGCTTTCCTAGGAAAAAAGTAAACTCACTACGAGTGCCGGGGTGAGTTACCCTTACCCAGGGCAATATGGCTTTCCTTAGTCCTACACGGGAAATACGCAGGCTATACTCTAGTTCGTCTCCCCGTATGAACAACCGGGGGTCAGGAAGTCCTACTTGGTTCACAGCTCTCCGACTTATCAAGACCCCCAAAAAAAGCGTGTGTTCACCCCAAAGTATGCTGTCACCGCCTACTGCATCTACCCTAAATGTATACAACGCACCCATTTTTCTAGGAAAGGAAAGCTCCTCGGGGTTTTCTAAAGAAACAGCTAGTGGCGATATCACATCTATACCATATTGCCGAGCTCCCCTGAGAAGCCCTTCCAAAGTGGAACTCTCAGGAAAGGTATCGTCGTCCATTACCCAAATCCACTCGTACCCTAGCTCGTAAGCCCGCTTCATCCCCTCGTGGAACCCTCCAGCCCCCCCCTGGTTCTCGGGAAGCCGCAGGACCTCCACCTGGGGGAACTCCTCCTTTAGCATCTCCGCCGTCCCGTCCGTGGAGGCGTTGTCCACCACCAGGACGTGGTCCACAGGCCGGGTCTGGGAAAGCACCGCCTGTAGGCATTCCCTTAGAAGTTCCTTCCGGTTATACGTGACAATCACCGCACACACCCTATCCATGCGCCACCTCCTCAAAGAGCTTCAGGGCCCTGGCCACCGCCTGGTCCATGTTGTAGTACCGATAGTCCCCAAGCCTTCCGGCGAAATACACCCCCTTGAGCCTCCTCGCCTCCTCCAGGTAAAGCTGGTACCGCACCTCGTTCTCCTCCTGCGGCACCGGGTAGTACGGCTCGTTCCGCCCAGGCTCGTAGGCCTCCGGGTACTCGTAGCACAAGGTGGTGTGGGGCAGGTAGTCCTGCCCCGTAAGGTGCTTGAACTCCGTCACCCGGGTGTAGGCGTGCTCGTTGGGG
>NZ_BSRG01000034.1 GCF_040363165.1 Thermus sp. LT1-2-5
GGTCGTGTAAGGATTTATGTGTAAGGGTCCGTGTTTAATAGGGGGGCACACCTTAGCACGAGGAGGTGCCCCGTGGACCAGGATACCTTGCGAATCTTGCTGAGGGAAGCGGTGCGGGAGACGGTGGCCGAGGTTTTGCAGACGGTTCTGGAGTTGGACCGGACGGCCTTCTTGCAGGTGCACGGGGGCCGCAGGAACGGCTACTACCCCCGCAAGCTGGAGACCACCTTCGGCCAGGTGGACCTGAAGGTCCCTAGGGATCGGGAATCTCGGTATTACCCGGCTTTCCTTAAGCCCTACGCCCGCCGCCTGGTGGACGTGGGGGAAGTGGCGGTAGCCCTTTACGCCGCCGGGGTCAGTCAGCGCAAGGCGGCCGAGATATTGAGCCTGCTCTTAGGCCACCGCTACTCCCACGAGACCCTAAGCGCTCTGACCGACCAAGTCCTGGAGGCGGCAGGAGCCTTCCGCACCCGGCTTTTGCCCGAGGAGATGGCCTTCGTCTACCTGGACGGGCTTTCCCTAAAGGTCTTCAGGGAAGGAGAAGGGATCGTACGGGAAAGCGTGTATGTGGCCCTGGGCATCGCCCCTAATGGGGAGAGGCGGGTCCTGGGGTTTTGGCTGTTGCCCACGGAGAGCGCCCTGGGATGGGAGGGGGTCCTGGGGGAGCTTTGGCAGCGGGGCCTGCGGCGGGTATTGCTCTTCATCACCGACGGGCTGCCCGGGCTTCCCGAGGCGATCCGCAGGGTCTACCCTCAGGCGGAGTGGCAGCGGTGCGTGGTGCACGGGGTGCGGTGGAGCCTGTCCCAGGTGCGGGCGCGGGACCGGGGCCTGCTGGCGGAGGACCTGAGGCGGGTGTACGGGGCGGAGAGCCGGGAAGAAGCTCTTGGGGCCTTGGAGGAGGTGAAGGCCGCCTGGGGTTCGCGGTACCCGGGGGTGGTGGGGCTTTGGGTACAGGATTCGGGGGCCTTCCTGCGGTTCTACGGGTACCCCAAGGTGCTTTGGCCGTACCTGCGGAGCACCAACCTGATGGAGCGGTTTATCCGGGAAGTGCGGCGTGGGACGAAGGTGCGGGACCACAAGTTTCCTAA
>NZ_BSRG01000035.1 GCF_040363165.1 Thermus sp. LT1-2-5
TACGGGGAGATTGACAAGGCGCCGGAGGAGCGTGCGCGGGGGATTACGATCAATACGGCGCACGTGGAGTACGAGACGGCGAAGCGGCACTATTCGCACGTGGATTGTCCTGGGCACGCGGACTACATCAAGAACATGATTACGGGTGCGGCCCAGATGGACGGGGCGATTTTGGTGGTATCGGCGGCGGACGGTCCGATGCCGCAGACGCGGGAGCACATTTTGTTGGCGCGGCAGGTGGGGGTGCCGTACATTGTGGTGTTCATGAATAAGGTGGACATGGTGGACGATCCCGAGCTTTTGGACCTGGTGGAGATGGAGGTTCGGGATTTGTTGAACCAGTACGAGTTTCCTGGGGATGAGGTGCCGGTGATTCGCGGGAGTGCGTTGTTGGCGTTGGAGCAGATGCACCGGAATCCTCAGACGAAGCGAGGGGAGAACGAGTGGGTGGATCGGATTTGGGCGTTGTTGGATGCGATTGACGAGTACATTCCCACGCCGGAGCGGGACGTGGACAAGCCGTTCTTGATGCCTGTGGAGGACGTGTTTACGATTACGGGGCGTGGGACGGTGGCTACTGGGCGGATTGAGCGCGGGAAGGTGAAGGTTGGGGACGAGGTGGAGATTGTGGGGCTATCTCCGGAGACGCGGAAGACGGTGGTGACGGGTGTGGAGATGCACCGGAAGACGCTGCAGGAGGGGATAGCTGGGGACAATGTGGGGTTGTTGTTGCGCGGGGTAAGCCGGGAGGAGGTGGAGCGGGGGCAGGTGTTGGCGAGGCCTGGGAGCATTACGCCGCACACGAAGTTTGAGGCCTCTGTGTACGTGTTGAAGAAGGAGGAGGGTGGTCGGCACACGGGTTTTTTCACTGGGTACCGGCCGCAGTTTTACTTTCGGACGACGGATGTGACTGGGGTGGTGGAGTTGCCCCCGGGTGTGGAGATGGTGATGCCTGGGGACAATGTGACGTTTACGGTGGAGCTGATCAAGCCGGTGGCGTTGGAGGAGGGTTTGCGGTTTGCCATCCGGGAGGGTGGGCGGACCGTGGGCGCCGGCGTGGTCACCAAGATCCTGGAGT
>NZ_BSRG01000037.1 GCF_040363165.1 Thermus sp. LT1-2-5
CTAAGTGCCAACCCTGTATTATCTCAACATGGCAGCCCCTCTTCGGATCCAACTGACCCCGGAGGAGGACCGGCTCCTCCTGGAGCTCTCCCTGGACCCAAAGACCCACAAGAAGACCCGCCTGTGGGCCATGATGGTCCGCCTGGCCGCACAGGGCTGGACCGCCCCAAGGATCGCCCAGCACTTCCACAAGGACCGCACCACCGTCTACCTCGTCCTCAGGCGCTTCTTGAGGGAGGGCCTCCAAGGCCTCGTCTACCGCAAACCCCCGGGAGCCCCCAGGAAGTTCACCCCGGAGATGGCCGCCTTCGTGGAGGAGAAACTGGCGGAAGACCGGGTCTGGACCGCCCCCCAGCTCTCGGCGGCCATAGCCGAGCGCTTCGGGGTCCGCCTGGCCCCCAAGGTGGTGGCCCGGCACCTCAGGGCCATGGGGTACGTGTGGAAGCGGACGCGGTACGTGCCCAAGGGTAGACCGGAGGCGGAGGAGGTGGAGGCCTTTGTGGAGGAGGAAGGGGAGGCGAAAAGGGGGCTCAGGAGGGGGTGATGGAGGTGGGGTACTTGGACGAGAGCGGGTTTGCCTTGACCCTTCCGCCCACGTACGCCTGGTGCCGGAGGGGGGAGGCCAAGGGGGTGCCGCGGGCGTGGGGGAAGGAGGGGCGGGTGAACGTGGTGGGGCACCTGGTGCGGGGACGGGAGGGGGAGCGGCTTTTCTTTGCCCTTTTGGAGGGGCCGGTGCGGTGGGAGGTGGTGCGAGGGTATTTGGACCGGGTGGCTGAGGGGTTGGGTAGGCCTTTGAAGGTGTTCATGGACCGGGCGCCTTTCCACCGGTCCCGTGGGGTGGAGGAGAGGAGAGGGGTGTGGCGGGGGCGGGGGCTGGAGGTGGCTTACCTGCCGCGGTACAGCCCGCATCTGAACCCCATGGAGGGGGTATGGCGGCGGGTGAAGGGGTATTTGATGCCGAGGCGGCACTACGGGAGCGTGGAGGAGCTTAAAGAGGCTGTGGTGCAGGCCCTAAGGGCCCTCGGGGGTGTGGAGTTGAAAATCTTGGGGGAGGGCACTTAG